>JAITHZ010000078.1 GCA_031279795.1 Bacteroidales bacterium | reverse complement strand
GACAGTTTATTGCCTACAGCGGAAATTCGGGCAGTTCCGGCGGGCCGCATCTGCATTTTGAAGTTCGCGACGCAGCTTCGGACGAACCGTTGAACCCACTGCCGTTTCTTGGAGGGTACATCTCCGACTCGCGTCCGCCGCAGATTCTGGAAATCAGGGTTATCCCCATGCTTGATTCTGGACTTGTGAATGGTGCGCCTGAGCCAAAAACGTTTCCGCTGCAAACAGACCGAAAAACCGGACGCAAATCGCTCTCCGGCGAAATTACGGCTTGGGGAAAAATTGGTGTTGCACTGAAAGCATACGACTATATGAACGGAGTTTCCAATACGTTCGGGCCATACATTATCACGCTTAACGTCAATGGGAAAACGGTTTATGAAAGCCGTATGGATCACTTTTCGTTTGACGATACGCGCTACCTGAACAGTTGGATTGATTATGCCGTATGGCGAAAACAAAAGGGCTTTTTCATGAAATCATTTATTGAGCAGGGTAATAAACTTCCAATTTACAGACAAATACAAAACAATGGCCTTATCAGTATTGATGAAGAACGCGATTATTTGCTGACGTATACCGTTGAAGATTTTTACGGAAACAAAACGGATTTTCAGTTTACCATTCGTGGACAACGCGGAATATTCCCGCCCGTCAATCGCCCAAACACCCTGAAAATGGTTTGCGACAAAACCGGTAAATTCATACTGGAAGATGTAGACTTCTTGATTCCCAAAGGAAACCTGTACTGCGATATTTACTTTAAATACGATATAAAAAACAGCATGGAGGCCGTATCGCCTGTGTATACGCTGCACGATTACAACGACAATCCACTGCACGGTTACTGCCCGTTAAAAATACGTGTATCCCAACATCTGCTAAACGACGCATCCAAGTATTACATCGCCCGCTTTACGGATACTGGCAAGAAAATTTACAACAAGACAGTGTATGCAAACGGTTGGTTTGAAACGGAAGTGCGCGATTTTGGCGATTACGCCGTTGTGTCGGATTTTGTCCCTCCTGTCATTACGCCAGTCAGAGAAATGCAGTGGGGAAAAACCGGAACCGTCAATTGCAGAATTACCGACGCCGACAGTGGAATCCGGCAATACCGGACGGAAATCGACGGCAAGTTTTATGTGTTGAACTACGACGCAAAAAACAACATGCTGTCGGCCAAGTTGAATGCCGCACGCATCAGCAAGGGACAGCAGCATAAGTTTCGGTTGACGGTTTCTGACAATTGCGGCAATGAAACAGAATACTCCACAACCTTTATTTGGTGAATGTTATGATTCAGGAGAACGAATTACAGCTGACCGGAAAATTTCTCAAACCGCATGGCTCACACGGCGAAATGCTATTACGTCTTGATAATCTGAATGTTGATGTAACAACGCTGCCTTATATTGTTTGTTGTATCGACGGTATTTTTGTCCCGTTTTTCATCGAACAGGTGCGTCCGATAGCAAGTAACCGCTGGTTGGTCAAAATACAAGATGCAACCATCGCCTCTCGTGCAAAAATGCTGACCGGCGCAAGCATTTATCTGACCAGAAATTTGTTGCCGGAAATAACTGAAGAACAACATGAATTGACTTGGAAAGACTTAATAGGATTTTCGATTATCGACCTCAATGTCGGCGTATTAGGCGAAATTGAAGCCATTGACGAAACTACAGTAAATACGCTCTTTTTAGTTGTTTGTGACAAGGAAGAACGTATATTTCCGGCAAACGAAGATTTTATCCATGAAATAAAAATAGATGAAAAAATAATTACAGTAACATTTCCTGAGGGATTATTTCATTTAAGATGAATGATAGACGGATGATAGATGATGCCATATTGCATACAGAAAATTTGTCCGTTGGATACCGGCACAAAGGAAAATTACGTGTTGTGCAGAAAGCTCTTGATGTGTCGGTATTTTCGGGAAATTTCACTGTGCTTGTCGGTGCAAACGGCTGCGGAAAATCAACCTTGTTGAAAACTCTCGCCGGATTGCACCCTCCATTACATGGTTGTGTAAGAATGGGAAATGACGACTTGTACAGAATACCCATTCGCGAAAAAGCAAAGCGGATAGCTATTGTACTGACAGACCCAGTCAGAGTTTCCGGTTTGTCAGTGTGGGATTTAGTGGCAATGGGACGTTCGCCCTACACTGCCTGGATGGGCAATCTGTCGCGCCACGACAGGGAAAAAATTGCCGAATCGTTGGCTCTTATAGCTCTTGACGGATATGAAAACCGTCAGGTGTCGGAACTTTCCGACGGCGAAAAACAGCGGGTTATGATAGCCAAAGCGCTGGTTCAGGACACACCCGTCATTTTCCTTGACGAACCGACAGCTCATCTGGACGTCAACAACCGCATTGAAATTCTTTCGCGGCTGAAGGAAATCTGCGAAAAAACCGGTAAATCCATGCTGCTTTCTACACATGAACTGGATTTGGCGCTGCAACTGTCAAATCGAATGTGGCTGATGCACGCTTCCGGCATCCATGACATGACGCCTGACGAAGTGATTTTCAACGGAATTTTGCATGAAATTTTCCCAAAATTCTCATATTCTAAACCAATAAATTAGCAATCAATTCCGATAATGCTTTGCCGGGATCTTCGGTTGTCATGAAACATTCTCCGATCAAAAAACCTTGAAATCCAGCCTGTTTGAATTGCCGAATGGTTTCCGGTTTTGAAATGCCACTTTCGGATATTTTCACTAAGTCTGTCGGCAGTTTTTCTGCCAATGTGAGCGAGGCTTGCAAATCTACTTGAAACGTTTTTAGATTCCTGTTGTTAATTCCGACTAGATCAACGTATTCATTTATATGTTCCAGCTCGTTTTCGTTGTGGATTTCCAACAAAACTTCCAAATTCAGCAAATGGGCTTTTTGTGCCAGCCTTTCCGCCTGTTTTGCAGTTAACGTGGCAGCAATCAACAAAATGACGTCAGCTCCAATCGCCTTTGCTACATACAGTTCGTATTCGTCGATTATAAAGTCCTTGCGCAGAATCGGGACGTCTGTCAGTTTTCGGGCATGCTTCAAGTCGGAAAGCGAACCGCCAAAAAAATGTTCGTCCGTGAGAATGGAGATTCCTGCGGCTCCGGCGTGTGTATACGCAGGTACAATGTCACGTACATCCGCTCCTTCCTTGATAAATCCCTTTGACGGCGATTTGCGTTTAAACTCGGCAATGATTCCTGTGGTCGACTGTTGCAATGCCTCTTTCAGCGAGCGTTTGGGATGTCGTTCAAATATTTTGCTTTCAATCGTTTCCTGACTGATAACTTCCTTTCGCTGTTGTAATTCAATTCGCTTTTGAGCGATTATTCTGTCTAATATATCCATGTTATAATTAAGAATTAAGAATTAGGAATTTACGTAATTTACCCAATGCTGCGCCACTTTCGAGCGATTCGTTAGCCATTGCGATGGCCTCGTGCAGGGAAATCGTCGGATCAATCGTGGTGATGGCAAAGGCGCTGTTAATGATGACTGTATTTTTTTGTGGCGTTGTTGAACAATTATTCATTACGTTATCAAATATTTTTGCAGCCTCTTCTACGGAGTTTCCTCCGGAAAGGTCGGTTTGCGCGATGCGGGGGAAGCCAATCTCTTCGGGATGGAACAATTGTTCGCCCGATTTTGTAATCACTTTAAATTCGCTGGTGAGCGAAATTTCATCGTAACCGTCGAGGCTGTGTACCACAGCAAAGTTTCCGCCCAGTTGTTGATAAACATAATAATAAAGGCGTCCCATGCTCAGGTTGAAAACGCCAAGCAAGTTGTTTTTGGGTGTAACGGGATTGACCAGCGGCCCCAGCACATTGAAAAACGTGCGCACTCCCAGCTCTTTTCGAACACCGGCTACGGTTTTCAGCGCAGGATTAAACAGTGGCGCATGGAGGTAAGCCAGGTTGCTTTCCTCGATGGACTTTCGCAGTTTCCCAATGTCGGCAGTGAACTTCACGCCGTGCATTTCCATCACGTTTGATGCTCCGCTGATAGACGTTGCGCCGTAATTGCCGTGTTTTACCACCTTATAACCAGCGCCGGCCACTACGAAACAGCTGGCGGTGGAAATATTGAATGTATTTTTGTTGTCGCCGCCGGTACCGACAATGTCAATGGGATTGTATTGCTGTAAGTCGACTGGCAGGCACAACCCAAGCAACGCTTCGCGAAATCCCGTCAATTCTTCCAGCGTGATGTTGCGCATCAAATACACGGAAACAAATGCAGCTATCTGCGCTTGATTGTATTTGCCTGCTGCCATGTTCTGGAGCGTCTCTTTGGCTTCATTTCTGTTCAAATACTGATGTTCAAACAGTCGGTACAGTATTTCTTTCATCTTGGTTTATGAATTTGTTTTTAGATTCTTAATTTAATATGTTAATTATTTTTGTTAAAAAGGCCTGTCGTGAGTTACGACAGGCCCTTTGGTATTTGCAATCATTTAGTTACATGGCTCAGCTCCTCACGACTTGTCGAAGTTGTAAGCGCCACCACCAATAATTATTTATGATATGTCTGATCATTCGTCTGTTTTTTTGATGTGGCAAAGATAGTTCGTTTAGTTGAAAAATCAAAAAAAGCATCGAAAAAAAAATTAAAACCAGTTTACATAACATAAATCCATTCTATGCGGCAAATCTGGATTTTTGGGGAACATGCGGAAAGCGTATTTGAATGCGCCTCCGAGCTGCTGTTCGAGTTCCAGACGGAAATACATCAGATTGCCGTCGGTTTTTACCAAATCAAATTCGGAAATGGAAATGACCTTGATTTTGTTTGTAACAGGGTCAGTAGATGTAATAACCATTTCTACACTAAGACAATAATCTTCGATTTCGCCTTTGTCAATTACGGCTTCGACAACGTATTCCTGTCCCGATACAAGGTTGTGCTGTGCGTTCTGCGCGGCAATATCCGTTGCCGAAACCACCTGTATGGTGTGCCATTTGTCGGCAATCATTTCCTTCCATGCCGAGATAGCTTTAGCCTTGGCATATCCATTTGCCTGCAAATTTTTTGAACGGGTAGCAAGACGTCTGTAGAAATGGTCGATGTAATCGTCAAGCATACGTTTGGTTGTATATACCGGCGCTATTTGAGCAATGGAATTTTTGATGTATTGTATCCATTCGGAAGAATATCCGTGCCCATTTTTTGCAAAATACAGCGGAATGATTTGATTTTCAAGCATTCCATATATCGTTGCAGCATCAAGTTGGTCTTGGTGTTCGTGGTTTTCGTAAGTGATTTTGTCGGTCAATGCCCAGCCTGCTCCATCCACATAACCTTCATACCACCAGCCGTCGAGTACCGAAAAATTCAGCACGCCGTTCATTTC
>JAITHZ010000029.1 GCA_031279795.1 Bacteroidales bacterium | reverse complement strand
GCTGGCGGGGCGCTTAAATCGACAGAAGCATTTCAGATTAACGCCGAACGGCTGACGAATATGAAAACATCATTGCCGGGTTTCACCTATAAGGATATACAATCGAAAGATGCACAGGGAAATCCCTGCAATCTATCCGATTATGCAGGGAAAGGAAAATACGTATTGCTTGATTTTTGGGCAAGTTGGTGTCCTCCTTGCAGGGAAGAAATGCCAAATTTAGTTAAATTATATTCCGAATACAAAGACAAAAATTTTGAAATTGTCGGTTATTCGTTAGATAAAAAAGAAGATGCATGGAAAAAAGGCATTCAGGATTTGCAAATGACCTGGCCGCAACTGTCCGACTGCGAATACTGGAACTCTCTTGGCGTCAGGACCTATGCCGTGCAGAGTATTCCATGCACAGTGTTGATTGCTCCTGATGGAACGATCATAGAACGCGGTCTTTCCGGAGAAGCATTGGCCGAAAAGATTAAATCATTGATACAATGAGGAGTATAATCCTGTATCCTGTATCGTTGCTGTTTCGGAGCGCAGTAGTTTTTCGTAATAAACTGTTTGACTGGAAAATCCTGAAAGCACAGGAATATCCTGTTCCGGTTATTTGCGTGGGAAACATTACCGTAGGAGGAACAGGGAAAACGCCTATGATAGAATATCTTATCCGAATGTTGCCGTTACATTGTTCGATTGCAGTAGTAAGTCGCGGTTACAAGCGAAAAACGAAGGGATTTTTGCTTGCAACCGAACAAAGTACAGTAGACGAAATCGGAGACGAACCATTTCAGCTTTATCGGAAATTTCCCGAAATAACAGTTGCCGTAGATGAAAACCGTTGTGAGGCAATCGAAAAATTGCTTCAAATGCCTTGCAAACCAGACGTTATCCTGTTGGATGACGCCTATCAGCATCGTTATGTAAAAGCGGGATACTCGTTGCTGCTGGTTGATTACAACCGCCTGCCGCAGGATGACGCCATGTTACCTGCGGGAAATCTGCGCGAATCACCTTCAGGGCAGAAACGGGCTGATATTGTTGTTATTACCAAATGTCCTGCGGATATAAGCCAAACAGATATATCGGCTATTAAACAAAAATTGAAGATTTTGCCGCGTCAGTCTGTTTTTTTTACAGGTATACGGTATGGAAAATTGTCGCCGCTATTTAATATGCATCAAAAATCGCTGGAACTTAGCCAATTGAATGTTGCGACCACCGTTTTGCTTGTCACCGGAATAGCTTCGCCAAATGCGCTGGTTCAGCAAATCGAAAAACAGGGATGCACAGTTATTCACCTTCGGCATGCCGACCATCACTGGTACTCAAAAGCTGATATAGAATCTGTTGCAAAGAAATACCATGCTATTCTTTCACCAGAGAAAATAGTTGTGACAACGGAAAAAGATGCTATGAAACTTTTGTTTGTCAATATTTCCGATGAAACAGTAAAAAACAAGATGTTTTATCTTCCTTTAGAAATCTGTTTTTTAAATAACACACAAAACGATTTCAAGCAATTAATTAAAAATTATGTTAACGAAAATAGCAGAAACAGCCTCATATCTTAAACAACAGTTGAATGTTCGTCCCGAAACAGGCATTATTTTAGGAAGCGGATTGGGAAATTTGGCTAATGAATTGACAGATACACAGTCGATTCCTTATTCTAATATTCCGCATTTTCCGGTATCAACTGTTGCAGGACATTCCGGCAGACTGGTGGTGGGGAAATTGTGCGACGTACCGGTTTTGGTCATGCAAGGAAGGTTTCATTATTACGAAGGCTATTCCATGCAGGAAATTACGTTTCCTGTCAGAGTGATGAAAGAGCTGGGAATTAAGATCTTAATTGTATCGAATGCATCGGGAGGCATGAATCCAGATTTTTTGACAGGCGATGTGATGCTGATAACCGATCATATAAATTTTTTTCCGGAACATCCGTTGCGCGGGAAAAACTGGGACGAATTGGGCGAACGTTTTCCCGATATGAGCGAAGTCTATTCCAGACGATTGATAAACAAGGCGCTGGAAATCGCTGCTGATTGCGGCGTCAAGCTACAGCAAGGTGTTTATGTAGGAGTGCAGGGACCAACTTTTGAAACACCGGCCGAATACCGGATGTTTCGCTTCATGGGAGGGGATGCAGTCGGAATGTCGACAGTGCCAGAAGTGATTGTGGCAAATCATGCTGGAATAGAAGTATTTGCATTGTCTGTCATCACCGATTTGGGCATTGATGGAAAAGTTGTTACCGTCAGCCACGAGGAAGTGCAACAAGCTGCAAAAGCTGCCGAACCTAAAATGACATTGATTATTCGCGAAATATTAAAAAAAATAAATGTATAAATTATGGCAATACGAACGGAAATATCCACATTGGGCGAATTCGCCTTGATTGACCGGTTAACGGAAAAAATTCAATTAAAAAACGCCAGCAGTATAAAAGGGATTGGCGACGACGCTGCGGTGATTTTGCCGGAATCCGGTCATCAAACATTGCTGACCACCGATTTGTTGCTCGAAGGCATTCATTTTGATTTAATGTATGTTCCTTTCAAGCATTTGGGATACAAGTCGGCTGTCGTCAACTTTTCCGATATTTACGCGATGAACGGATATCCAAAGCAACTTACTGTATCTCTCGGAATTTCGCAACGTTTTTCCGTCGAGGATCTGGAGGCGTTTTACGATGGTTTGCAACTGGCATGCGACGAGCATGGCGTTGATATTGTCGGCGGCGACACGTCGGTATCGCTTACCGGATTGACTATCAGTATTTCGTGCATGGGTATCGCACAGCCCGACAAAATCGCTTACCGCAATGGAGCGAAAGAGAAAGACTTGATTTGCGTTTCCGGCGATTTTGGCGCTGCCTACTTAGGGTTGCAACTGCTGGAACGTGAAAAACGGATTTTTGACGGCGATTCCGGTTTCAAACCCGATTTCTCGGGAAAGGAATACCTGCTCGAACGTCAGCTGAAACCGCAGGCACGACGGGATGTGATTGATATGCTTGCCGAAAAAGGAATTGTACCGTCGGCTATGATTGATGTTTCTGATGGATTATCGTCGGAACTGTTGCATATCTGCAAGCAAAGCAAGGTCGGCTGTCGTGTTTATGAAGAACATATTCCTATTGATTATCAAGCTATTGCAATGGCAGAAGAATTCAATCTGAATCCTGTTACGGCGGCATTGAACGGCGGTGAAGATTATGAATTGCTTTTTACCGTATCGCTGGCGTTGCACGAACAAATTGCCTTAATGAAAGGAATCCGCATGATAGGCTACATCACGAACGCTGCTTCGGGCGCCTGTATGATTACGCGAGACGGAACTGAAACCGAGCTTCTGGCACAAGGCTGGAACTCTCTTAGTGATTAGTGATTAGTGATTTTTAGACTAATATTAGTATTATTTATGAAAACAAAGCGATTTTTTTTTACGTTAATTACTGTTTTTTGTACAGTATTTATAGCCTTTTCGCAACAGGATAAAAAGGCTAAAGATTTGTTGGATAAATCTTTAGCTGTATTTTCCAATGCAGGAGGAATAAAAGCGTCTTTTGCATTTACTGCCAAACAGCCCAACGAAAAATCCAGCGAATCTTTCAACGGGACAATTTACATGAAGGAAAACAAATTCAGGCTGGAAACACCCGAATTTCAGGCATGGTTTAATGGGGTAAACCAGTGGACTTACCTGAAAGACAACAACGAAGTGAACCTGACAAAACCCGATGCAGACGAAGTGCAACAAATGAATCCGTCGGCAGTACTGTCAATTTATAAAAAAGGATTTAACTGCAAATATGCCGGAGAAAAAACGGTAAACGGAAAAAAAATTGACGAAATCGTGCTGACTCCACAAAAGAAAAATGATTGGAAAAAGGTTGTCGTTCAATTGGATAAAACTACCACTTTGCCGGTACGCATACAGTTGCAGTATGCGAATGGCATGCTCAACGACATCGTTATCAGCGCTTATCAAATGAAACAGTCGTTTTCCGATTCGCTGTTTTCGTTCGATTCTCAAAAATATCCTGGCGTTGAAGTTATTGATTTACAGTAATTTCATTTTCAATACCATTTAAACCGCTTCAGTCCAACGAGGAAACATCCGATTCCAAAGGCGGACAGCACAATCGTTGGCTTGATGATTTCCAGCCAGCCAGCGCCTTCGTTGAAAATACTGCGAATCCCATCGGTAACCGCAGTGAGTGGCAACAGTTTAATGAATCCAATGCTCCATTCGGGAAAATTGTGGTAACTGAAGAAAATTCCAGAAAGAATCATCATCGGCAATTGCACAGCATTAATCCAGCCGGTGCCGACTTCCGTTTTTGACGTATGGCTCGAAACAAGCGTTGCAATACCTGTAAACGCCACATTACCAGCTAAAAATAACGTAAACAAGGCGCAAATACTCCCTTGAATGGAAATATCGAAAATCAGCCAGACAAAGAAATATAAAATCAAGCCTTCGACTATATTCATCAATATGCGGACAATCATCAGCGCGATGAGAAAATTCATTTTTTTCATCGGGGTGGCGACCATTCGCCTCAACAGTTTCTGCGAACGCCGCTCAATAATCGTATAACTGACGCCCCACATGATTGAACCCATCATTCCGAATGCAATCAGTCCGGGTACAAGAAAGTCAATATAACGTACTCCTTTAAGTGTCAATGGATTAATTGCAGATTCACTGGCATTGACAGTCAAAGTTGGCGCTTTCACCAATGCCGATAACCGCATGTAAACCAACTGTGCCTGCGAATTATAGGGATCAAAATGATAGCGAATTTTTCCTGCAGAATCGCTGACAATCATATCGGCTTCACCACGTTTCAGCGAAACGATTGCCGACGACCAGTCACTACGCGAAAAAGTAAATTCTGTAT
>JAITHZ010000003.1 GCA_031279795.1 Bacteroidales bacterium | reverse complement strand
CACTTCTTTGATTGAAGGGAATTTCTTTAATTCGTTGATCAGGAAGGCGCCGACGAGGGCGGCGTTTTCCACTAAGCGTTCCTCTTCCATCACTTCCAGTACGGCCAATGCAGCGGCACAGGCCAGATGATTACCGCCAAACGTTGTACCTAACTGTCCGTGTACTGCCTGGAACTTCGGGGCGATCAACAGTCCGGCAACCGGAAATCCGTTGCCCATTCCCTTGGCAATGCTAATCAGGTCGGGGCGGATGTCGGCAAATTGATGTGCAAAAAATTTCCCCGTCCGGCCATAACCGGATTGGATTTCGTCGACAATCAGTACCGTATCTGTTTCCTGACAAATCCGGCTGAGTTCTTGCAAAAAGAGCGGGTCGGGCACAATCACTCCCCCGATTCCCTGAATGCCTTCGATAATCACGGACGAAACTTCCCTGCTCCGGAGAGTTTCACGCGCGGCGCCGATATTGTTCCAGGGCAGGAAAACGGTTTCCAGATTCATCACATTATTGGTCCAGTAGCGGGCAATATCCGTTACACGCACTGCCGAGGCCGTCCGTCCGTGGAAAGCATGCTGGAATGCCGCCATCTTTTTCCGTCCGTTATAAAACGAGGCCAATTTCAGTGCGTTTTCATTGGCTTCGGCGCCGGAATTAACCATAAACAGCGAATAATCGGAATATCCCGAAGCCTGCCCCAGTTTTGCAGCATATTGATCCTGTAAAGGAATTTGCACCGAATTGGAATAAAAACCCATTTGCTGCGCCTGCTCAGTCAAGCGGGCAATGTATTTGGGATGCGAATGTCCGATGGAAATAACGGCGTGGCCGCCATAAAAATCGAGATATTCGATGTGGTTCTTATCATAAATTTTGCAGCCCCGGGCGAGTAGCGGTTCGATGGGCCAGCGGGGAAATACGTCGAAATAGTTCATATCCTTTGTGTTTTAAAATGCGGTGGGCTTCAGTGCCAGTCCGGCTTTTTCGTCCAGTCCGAACAAGAGGTTCATGTTTTGCACGGCTTGTCCCGAAGCGCCTTTCAATAAATTATCAATGACCGACAAAATCAGCAACTTGTTTCCGTGTTTTTCCAGATGCAGAATACATTTATTGGTATTGACGGCCTGTTTCAGGTCGATATTCCTTTCCGAGAGGAACGTAAAAGCGGCTTTGTCGTAAAAATCCGTGTAAATTTGTGTGGCGTCAGCCAGCGTCAAATGGCTTTCGGTGTAAACCGAAGCAAAAATACCGCGGGGAAAATTCCCTCGTACCGGAATAAAATTGATTTGCGAAGGTTCGCAGCGCAACGATTCGCAGATTTCTGTCAGATGCTGGTGCTCAAAGACTTTATAAACGGAAATATTATTGTCGCGCCAGGAAAAATGGCTTGTTGCAGAAGGTTTTACACCGGCGCCTGTTGAGCCGGTGATGGCGTTTACATGAATTTCGCCGTTCAGCAGTTTATGATGGGCCAACGGCAATAATGCCAACTGAATAGCAGTCGCAAAACAGCCCGGATTGGCGATACGGCCGGCCTGTTGGATAGCCTTTCGATTCAATTCCGGCAGGCCGTAAATAAATCCACCGGCAGTAGCCTGGTGGCGATAATCCATTGCCAGGTCAACGATTTTGAGGTTTGCAGGGACAAGATTGTTTTCCATAAACTTCCGGCTGTCGCCATGAGCCGAGCAGAGGAACAGAACGTCGATCGCATTCAGATCGAACTGAGCAGAAAATCTCAGGTCTGTTTCACCGATCAGTCCCTCGTGAATGTCTGTTATCTGATTTCCTGCATTACTTGTGCTGTGCACAAAAGCAATTTCCGTTTGTGGATGATGGATAAGCAAACGAACCAATTCGCCTGCCGTGTAGCCCGCGCCACCGATAATCCCTGCTTTGATTTTCATTGTTATTAACACTGTTTTTTTCGCGGCAAAGTTAGTATAAAATATTCGATTTGGAAAGTTTTGTGTCTATTTGTGTGTTTAACGAACCATGCTGTATCCATTCGGCGAGGAGCGCTTGCATTTTAATAGTTTAAAAAGACAAGCGACGGAAACATTTGTATGGTTCGTTCCTCCAATTTTAGTGCATTGAACTTGCATTTATTTAAACAATCACCACAAGCGTTGCACTTATTCGGATTTTTCGCAATGGCGAATGTCCCTGTTTCGGTTTTTTGCATTTCCAATACGCCGCGAGTACACCTTTTGAGGCAACGCCCACAACCCGTACAGTTACTTTCAACTACGCAAATAACTCTGTTTTTGTTTTTCCGACTTCGATAAAAATTAAACACAGCCCACAAAGCTACAATGCCAATACAAATATAAATATAAATATAAACAATATTCATTTTTATTCCTTTTTTGCCCTTTCGGGCGATTGATATTTCTTTTAATCAAGTTGCAAAATTAGACAAAAAATTCAGCAAATTCATGACTTGTTCTTTTTTTATGTTCTGACTGCAAAGATATGATTTTTTAGGTGATATATAGGGTATTCATATAATTTTTATTTTAGAATTTTTCATTTATGTTAAATCATTTGCCTGTTCCAATAGTTTGTCGAAGTCGCTTTTGTACATTTTGTCCTGAATGACGCGGTATTTTTCAAACTCACTTTGGCAAATGCTTTGGCTATTTCGTGAG
>JAITHZ010000384.1 GCA_031279795.1 Bacteroidales bacterium | reverse complement strand
TCGGCGAATTTCAGGAATTTTGCCGTCTGGAGATGATTAAAAGTGGGTCTAACCGATTGATGGCGTGGCTCCTTACGCGGGGATTCAAACGGCTGGAACGGTGGAAAAATAAATAAATCGGTTGGATAACTTCATAAATACATGATTATGACTTTTTTGGAACTTGTAAAATTACGTCAGAGCAACCGAGCATATCAGGACAAGCCGGTTGAGAGAGAAAAAATCGAACAATGTCTGGAAGCCGCCCGCCTGTCGCCATCGTCCAACAACACGCAAGGCTGGACGTTTATCGTGATAAACGATACGGAATTGAAAAACCGTGTAGCTAAAGCTGCTTTCCGCTTGTGGGGAGCTTTCGTGAATCAAGCTCCGGTTATCATCGCACTCGTAGCGGAAAAACCGCTGTTGATCACTCGCTTTGGCGTTACGGTAAAGAAAATTGACTTCACTTTGCTTGACATGGGTATTGCCGCCACACATATTTGCCTGCAAGCCGCAGAAATAGGTCTCGGATCATGCATGGTCGAAAGTTTTGACGAAAAAACGGTCAAATCGCTGCTCAACGTCCCCGACAGTCGCCGCATTGCCTTGCTTATTACGCTTGGTTATCCAGCCGACAAACAGCGCGAAAAGAAACGGAAAACCTTCGACGAAGTAGTAAGGTGGAATAAATATTAGTGATTAGTGATTAGTAATCACTGACTAAAGAATTATTAATGGATAATAAAAGAATATTGAACAGTTTTCTCTTTCGCGCGATTTATGCTACGGTAGTGGTAATGGTATTGTTTATGCTGTGTCGCATAGCTTTTTATGCGTTCAATTCCGACTGTTTTCCCGACACGACGGCTATGCAGTTGCTTCATCTCTGCACAGGCGGGATACAGTTTGACTTGACGGCTGTCTTATATACGAATGCGTTCTTTTTTTTGCTGATGTTATTTCCGGCGCCTTTCAGAACAAACCGCAAGTATCAGCTGACCGCACGATGGATTTTCTTTCTCACCAATGCATTAGCGTTACTTGCTAACTGCGTGGACATGGTCTATTTCCGGTTTACTGGACGCCGTACGACAATGGCTGTTTTCGATGAATTTGCCCATGAATCCAATGTCTTGAAAATTATCGGAATAAGCATGCTGGAATATTGGTATGTTTCGCTGTTTGCTGTCGTTTCAGTGGGCTTGCTCTATTTCCTTAGCCGTGGCGTAGCTGTTGTACCCAAAAGAAAGGTAAATGTCTGGTATTATGTCTGTCACACATTGATATTGGCGCTTTTTGGCGGATGTTTTGTGATTGGCGTAAGAGGCGGCGTTGGCTCTTATGTGCGCCCTGTAACATTAAGCAATGCCAATCAATATATTAACTACGCCAACGAAGCTTATATCGTGCTTAACACTCCGTTTTGCGTATATCGTACCATAGGCAAAAAAAATATCGCCAACCCGCAGTATTTCAAGACAGAAAAAGAGTTGGAGGCGCAGTTCAATCCCGTTGTTGTTCCCAATCCTTCCGGCGAATTTAAAAACTTGAACGTGATCATTTTCATTCTGGAAAGTTTCTCGAAGGAATATGTAGGCGAACTGAATAGAGAGCTTGACAATGGAACTTACCAAGGATACACGCCATTTTTGGATTCGCTGATTCGGCAAGGCCTGACTTTTGAATATTCTTTCGCCAACGGACGCCGCTCTATTGAAGCAATGCCTTCTGTCCTGTCGAGTATTCCATCTTTTTTTGAGCCTTATTTTCTCACGCCCTACTCATCCAACAAGATTTCCGGAATTGCCGGAGAATTAAACAGCAAAGGCTATTATTCAGCTTTTTTCCATGGTGCTCCCAACGGATCAATGGGTTTTCAGGCATTCGCAAATATTTCGGGCTACCGAGATTATTTCGGCTTGTCCGAATACGGAAATCGTGATTTCGACGGTACTTGGGCTGTTTGGGATGAGGAATTTTTTCAGTTTTTTGCCGAAAAAATGAACACCTTTCAGCAGCCTTTCGTCACGACGCTCTTTTCGGCCTCGTCGCATCATCCCTTTCGCGTTCCCCAAAAATATGCCGCGCGTTTTGCGGACATAAAAGGCAATCTCCCTATTTATAAATGTATCGAATACACCGAT
This sequence comes from Bacteroidales bacterium, assembly GCA_031279795.1. Taxonomy (GTDB): domain Bacteria; phylum Bacteroidota; class Bacteroidia; order Bacteroidales; family WRGA01; genus WRGA01. The sequence continues at coordinate 409 of JAITHZ010000384.1, read as the reverse complement.
TTTGCGTTGCGCCGTTTTTTTGAAACTGCTTCGCAAATGGCGTGGTTCGCAAATACGCTCTTCGTCATTACTGCAGACCATACCAATGAAGTAATGCACGTCGAGTACAAAAATGACGCTGGTGTATATAAAGTCCCTATCGTATTTTACCAGCCGCACAGCCACTTAACGGGGCGCATTCCCAAAATTGCACAGCAGGTCGACATCATGCCCACTGTGCTGAGTTACTTGAATTACGACCAGCCTTTCTTGTCGTTCGGCTGCAATTTGCTTGATTCTATGGCAATGAATTGCGCCATGGTGTACAATAAACCTGTATTTCAGTATGTTGAAGGTAATTATATGTATCAGTTCGATGAACAGAAAATTACGGCTGTATATGATTTTATAAAAGATATTCGTTTACATC
>JAITHZ010000350.1 GCA_031279795.1 Bacteroidales bacterium | reverse complement strand
ATCATCGACATCGAAACGTTACAAAAAGCAAACGCCGAACTTTTCACCACTATCGACAGTGTATTGAACGTCCAGCGGGAAGGCCGTCAAAAACGATTGGCTGCCGAACAGGAATTGCTGAACATCGAAACAGAACTGAAAAAGAAAATGAGAATGGAAAATTAACATAATTTTAAAATCCCTTAATCATTACGAAACACTTGCATCGCTATCGCCGCGCATGCTTCTGCATCTGCCAGAGCATGATGATGTTTTTTCAAATCATATCCACAGTGCGCCGCCACCGTTTGCAATTGATGATTTGGCAAGGCTCTGCCAAACACCCTGCGAGATGCGCGACAGGTACAGTAAAACTCATAATCAGGGTAATCCATTTGATAAACCCGATGTACAGCTCGCAGACAACCTGCATCGAAAGGGCTGTTGTGCGCAACAAACGGTAATCCTGCAATTTTCGGCGCAATCTCCGCCCAAACTTCCGAAAAAACCGGTGCATGTTGCGTATCTTTGGCCGTCAGGCCATGAACTCGTGTGTTCCAGTATGAATACCATTCCGGTTCGGGACGGATAAGGCGGTAAATCTTTTCGACTATTTGCCTGTTCCGAACAATTACCACGCCTACGCTGCAAACGCTGGACAGGTTATAGTTTGCGGTTTCAAAATCTATGGCTGCAAAGTCTTTCATTCAATTGCGAGACTTCAGGGACTAAAAAAACCGACAGGAAGGAATCAGTTGATTACATCCTGTCGGGGTAATGAGATACAATTACTTACTTTTCAACATCATGGCGATTTATGATTTTGCCAGTTTTGTTCAAATCGAAAATGATCACTTCACCGGAATGTCTTTGTTTACGATTTTACTGCCAACGAGCGCATAAAACAACAAGTAGGCCAAGCCTGCCATTATTACCCAGTAGCTGTTCGAATAACCGGCAATGTCGGCGATAAATCCCTGCAAGGCTGGAAGAAGACCGCCGCCGCAAACCAATACCATAAAAATGCCTGATGCTGCTGCCAGATATTTGCCCAATCCTTCGACAGCAAGATTGAAAATGCCGCCCCACATGATGGAAGTACATAATCCAACTAACGCTATGAATAGAAATTTAAGCGGCACTTCCGCTAAACCGGCTTCAAGAGTTCCGTTGCCTGTAGAAAACGAAGGCATGAGTACCAATGGTTTAACTGAAGTGAATATAGCGGCGGCAATAAGAGCCAGTCCCAAAACAGAAGCAACAGTAAGCATGGTTTTGCTGGAAACTTTCTTTCCGATAATTGCTCCCGTCAAACGTCCGACCAGCATCAACAGCCAGTAAAGTCCGACTACTCCGCCGGCCACTCCTGCAGGAATTCCCAATCCTGCCATCGTTTCTCCATCTATGATTTTTTTTGCGTTATCGAAAGCTTCTTTTTTTACTTCCTGCAATGCATATCCTTGTTTATCTTTATTTTCTTCGTCCTTTGTTTGTATTTCCAGAAGATATGCCGAATCCGACTGTTGTTTGTCATATTCTTGCATTTTTGCCTGCGCCTGTTCGCTGGTGGGCGTTGTCATGTACAGATTGGCAATACCGGGCGTTCCAACTTCCACACCTACATATACAAATATGGCAATTGCACCCAGCACAAAATGCCGGAACTTCAATGTGCCTGCCATCAGTTTGCCCAACGGGTCAGATGTTTTTTCAACATTCGGTTCAGCAATCTTTACTGCCCATAATACAAAAAATACTGCCGCAAATACACCCATTGCAATGTACATGACCGGAAAAACGTCCGTAATTTTGGCTTTGGATACTTCTCCGATTAAAATACCAACAAATACCGGAGTAAAAGTGGCCATCAACGAATTGAACGAACCGCCAACCTGAATCAGTCTGCCGCCGCCTTTGCCGCCGCCGCCCAGTGTATTCAGCATCGGATTGACTACGGTGTTCAGTAAACACATGGAAAATCCTGCAACAAATGCTCCCAGCAGATAAATACCAAATGCCGTTTCATCACTTGCATTACCTGAAAGGTATTGAATGCCAACTCCAACGAAACCTATCGCGACACCTGTCAACGCTGTCTTTTTGTAACCTATTCGCTGTAACAAAATACCGCTGGGTATCCCCATAACTGCATAAGCAATAAAATTTGCTGCATTACCTAACATGCCCATAAAATTGGACACTCCAAACTGATTTTTCAGCACGACTCCCATTGGCGCTGCCAAATTGGTCACGAACGAAATCATCCCAAACAGCAGAATCATCATTACGATGGCCACTGCATTACTGTTCTGTTTTTGACTCATAATAAATAAACGATTGATAGTTAATAGTTAGCTTTTTTTGTTATTTTTTGAATCTCCAAAAGTACATCTTTTTTTTTTCTCCATGCGAATTTCGGCGCCTTTTTTATTTTTTTATTCTTTTTTAAAGCTACAACTGAATTGAGTTGAAATGGTTGCAGCCCAGAAACAACTTCAGAACTCCACAGGCATTGATGTTTGATGTTTTTAATATCTTTTCTTGCAGAAAATCCTGCAAAATGCGGGAATTTTTTGTACTTTTGCGCCGATAAATTTTGTAAGACATTTTTATTCATTTGTGTATAATTGAAGATTTATGCTATCTTTGCAAAGTTACCCCCCTGTATAACATACCTATTATCAATTATCAATATAGGTACAATCTTTCTCCGCATTGAAGTTTTGCGGGAAAGGTTTGGCTTGCATTGCCGTCCCGACAGCCCCGACAGCGCGTGGAAAATTGTACACAAGAAATAACTGAAAATACAAAAATCAATAATATATGAAACGCCTTTATAAAACACTGATTATTACTGCCTGCCTGCTTACCCCCAAGAGTTATAACGGCTGCCGAACAAGCAGCCGAATTAAACCCCATTGCGCTGATGGAGGCGGTGCGCGTGGGTAAAATTATCAAAGGATTTAAACCGTAAAAAATGGAAAAAGTATCAATAATTACAGGCGAAGCCACACCGGAACAGGTGGAGACTTGGAAAAAGAAACACGGACGGGTGTTTCAGGTGAAAACAGGCGAAAGTGTCGGCTATTTAAAAAAGCCCGGTCGCTCGGAGTTGAGCTATGCAGGCAAGGTAGGCGCACAAAAACCGCTTGATTTTTCGGAAGCGATTTTTCAAAGCTGCTGGCTGGGTGGCGATGAAACAATCAAGTCGAACGACGAAAAGTTCCTTGCTGTTTCCAGTCAGCTGGAAAATGTAATATCGGTTGCGGAGGCTGAAATAAAGGAGTTATAACGGCTGCCGAACAAGCAGCCGAATTAAACCCCATTGCGCTGATGGAGGCGCA
>JAITHZ010000318.1 GCA_031279795.1 Bacteroidales bacterium | reverse complement strand
AAGCTGCTTCAGCTTTTCGATAAATTTGCTCTGATATTTTATCTGGTTGATGTATTCTATGATTTGTCGACGCGTTTCAATCAGGTTTTGGCGCGATTCTGTCAAGTTTAGTATCAGGTGATTGCGAATTTCTTTCAGTCCTTCATCGGTAGCTATGGCAAAAAATGTCTGTTCATCCTCATTCAACAAACGTTCGGTTTGTTCTATCAATTTTTGAATAGCCTCCAATTTTTGTTTATAATTTTCGAGTTTTGCCAGTTTGATTCTGTAATTTGGTTCGGTTTTGAATGCGTTGTCAATATTTCGGTTTAAGTCAACGATATTGCGTAAAGCGCTTCGTCCGATTTTTTGCAGAATAGATTTTACATGTCGCAGATACATAAACCGTTCGCCGCTGGTGTTCGACTGCAAGTAATATGTAGCATATTCTTTTACCTGTTGAATATTTTCGTTAATATACGAAGTGTTAATTTCTTCGTTAACTTCCAGAATATCTTCAAAAAAGCTGAGAAACTGGTCATTCAGTTCAAGCCACGCTCCATTTTGGATAACGACTCCTTTGTTAAGTAACAGATTGATAATGTCTTCATTTCCCTCCATCAGTTCCAGCGCATACTCATAGCGATAGGCGGGCGATTTGCGTTTTTCAAACAATTCGGCAATCAGTCTGTAGCCTCTGCTCAATGTGGTGAGCAGTTCACGAATGGAATTGAAGTGGTTCATGGCTCATAATTAATTGAACATCAATATATTTCCCCCTTACTGGCTAACAATGTATTTTTCATCAGAGAAACAATAGTCATCGGGCCAACTCCACCCGGCACCGGTGTGATAAACGAAGCCAGTGGCGCAACTTCGTCGAAAAGAACGTCGCCGACAAGTCTGTAGCCCGATTTGGTTTGAGAGGAAGGGATTCGGGTTGTACCAACATCAATCACGACAACATCTTTTTTCACCATAGAGGCTTTCAAAAAGCCGGGCTGTCCGAGTGCAGCGATGATGATGTCGGCCTGTAAACACATCTCTTTCAAGTTTTTGGAACGGCTGTGGCATACGGTAACCGTGGCGTCTCCTGGGGTGGCTTTTTGCATCATCAGTGTAGCAACCGGTTTGCCGACAATGTTGCTTCGTCCCAATACAACACAGTGTTTTCCAACAGTTTCGATCTTGTAGCGTTTCAACAGTTCCAGGATGCCCGCCGGAGTTGCCGAAATGAAACAGGGAAGTCCAATTGCCATTCGTCCGACGTTAACGGGATGAAAACCATCCACATCTTTCCGAAAATCAATGGCTTCGATTATTTTCTGTTCGGAAATGTGTCCGGGCAGCGGCAACTGCACAATAAAGCCGTCGATGTCGGCATTACGGTTCAGTTCGTCAATTTTTTCCAGCAATTCCCATTCCTCAACGGTATTTTCATAACGAATCAGAGTTGAATTGAACCCACATTCTTCACAGGCTTTTACCTTGTGGGAAACGTAGGTTTCGCTTCCACCGTCGTGTCCAACCAGCACAGCAGCCAAGTGAGGCGTTTTTCCACCGCTATTTTTTATCTGCGCTGTTTCTGCAGCAATCTCTGCTTTTATTTGGCGGGCAATTTCTTTTCCATCAATCAGTTGCATGTACTATCTTTTTTTCACGTTCATATTTTTCAACAAATTGCCTGCACCTTTGGTTTGTGTTGCAAGGCGCATCATTTTGCGCGTCTGCTCAAACTGCTTCAGCAAACGGTTTACTTCCTGAATGCTGGTGCCGCTGCCTTTGGCAATTCGCGCCTTGCGGCTGCCGTTCAGCAGTTCGGGATTGGATCGTTCTTTTGGGGTCATGGATTGAATGATGACCTCAATGTGTTTGAAGTTGCTATCGTCCAAGTCTATATCTTTCAATGCTTTGCCTATTCCGGGAATCATTGAGACCAAATCCTTGATATTGCCCATTTTTTTTACTTGATGAATTTGCTTGAGAAAGTCGTTGAAATCGAACTGATTTTTGGCTATTTTCTTTTGCAGTTTGCGGGCCTCTTCTTCGTTGTAGTGTTCCTGGGCGCGTTCCACGAGCGAAACAGTGTCGCCCATACCAAGTATTCGTCCTGCCATTCGGTCGGGATGAAAAACGTCGAGCGCATCCATTTTTTCGCCTGTTCCGACAAATTTTATCGGCTTGTTCACCACCGAACGGATAGACAGCGCCGCTCCACCGCGCGTGTCGCCGTCGAGTTTTGTAAGCACAACCCCGTCGAAATTCAGCCGTTCGTTAAACTCCTTTGCGGTGTTAACCGCGTCCTGTCCCGTCATGGCGTCCACAACAAACAGAATTTCCTGAGGTTGAACGGCTTGTTTGATAGCAGAAATTTCCTGCATCATCTGTTCGTCGATGGCCAACCGTCCGGCAGTGTCAATGATTACCAGGTCATGTCCCTGTTTTTTGGCTTCTTTGATGGCATGTTGGGCAATCAGCACCGGATTTTTGTTTTCCGGTTCGCTGTAAACTGGCACATCAATCTGGTTGCCAAGTATATTCAACTGTTCAACTGCCGCCGGACGATAAACGTCACATGCCACCAGCATTGGATTTTTGCTGCGTTTGGATTTAAGCATGCTGGCTAATTTACCGGAAAAAGTTGTTTTACCGGAACCTTGCAAACCCGACATCAGAATAACGGCCGGCGAGCCTTTCAGGTTGACGTCCACAGACTGCCCCCCCATTAGTTCCACCAATTCGTCGTGAACAATCTTTACCAGCAGCTGACCGGGTTTGACAGCCGTCAGCACCTGTTGCCCCAGCGCTTTTTCCTTGACGGTTTCGGTAAACGATTTCGCTGTTTTGTAACTGACGTCAGCATCCAGCAAAGCCTTGCGAATGTCCTTCAACGTTTCGGCTACATTAATTTCGGTAATTTTTCCTTCACCCTTCAAAATTTTGAACGAACGTTCCAATCGTTCATTTAAATTCTCAAACATAGTATTTTAGCATTAAAAAAATTTGCATATAATTGATTTAGGGTGCAAATTTACAAAAAACATTGACAACAGCATAAAAAATCGTATCTTTGTGGTCGTTTTTTGATGCAAGATATTAATATAAATAACTGTATATGTTTGAGTTCAATGTTTCAGATTTTGTAAGTGCATTTATCGTGCTGTTCGCAATAATTGATGTTGCAGGTTCGTTGCCCATATTTGTTGATTTACGGACAAAGCAGAAAACATTTGTCCCGCTGAAGGCTTCGCTGTTTTCATTCCTTATTTTATTAGCATTTTTTTTCATTGGCGAAGGTATTTTGCGTCTTTTTAACGTCGACATCAATTCGTTTGCAGTAGCCGGTTCGCTGGTGCTGTTTGTTATCGGTTGCGAAATGACGTTTGGCGTGGAAATTTTCAAAATGGATTCGCCTTCGGCAAATGCTACCATCATTCCGGTCATATTTCCTCTCCTTGCAGGGCCGGGAGCTTTCACAGCGCTGCTGTCGCTGAAAGCCGAATACAGCTCAACAGTGATTATTGCTGCCCTGCTGCTTAACATGGTTATCGTTTTTGTTGTATTAAAAAATGTCAATTTAGTTGAACGAGTATTTGGTTCTGGTGGAATTTACGTACTGCGAAAATTTTTCGGAATCATCTTGCTGGCCATTTCCGTGAAACTTTTTGCAGGCAATCTGGCCTTTTTGCTGTAAAGAATTGGGAATAAGTTTTGGATTTAAGGTTAAATATTAAAATAATTATTTGTACCTTTGCGGTCAAAAAACATAACAAAGCTACTCTATGTCATTTATTGCAGATAAAGTCATCATGGACGGCCTGACATTCGACGACGTATTGTTGATTCCGGCATATTCCGAAGTACTTCCCCGTGAGGTTAATCTCACTACGCAGTTTTCCCGAAACATTGTCCTGAACATACCGTTAGTATCGGCTGCCATGGATACGGTAACGGAAGCCAAAATGGCCATTGCAATTGCGCGCGAAGGCGGAATCGGCGTGATACACAAAAACATGAGCATCGAAGAACAGGCCAAGCAGGTTCGGTCGGTCAAGCGCGCCGAAAACGGTATGATTTCCAATCCTGTAAGCATCCATCGAAAGAAAACCGTTGCAGATGCGCTGGCTTTGATGGGCGAATATAAAATTGGCGGTATTCCGGTGGTGGAGGACGACAATTTGCTGGTTGGCATTGTCACGAACCGAGATTTGCGCTTCGAACGCAATCTGGATTGTCTGATTGAGGAAATCATGACAAAAGACAACCTCGTTACTACCGACCAGTCCACCAACCTGGAAAAAGCAAGCGAGATACTGCAACAGTATAAAATAGAGAAACTTCCGGTGGTTGATGCAAACAACAAACTTATCGGACTTATAACGTATAAAGACATCACCAAAGCGAAAGACAAGCCGTCGGCGTGCAAAGATTCTCAAGGACGTTTGCGGGTTGCCGCAGGCGTTGGCGTTACCCCCGACACGCTTGAACGCATCGAAGCGCTGGTAAACTCCGACGCCGATGCGATTGTAATTGATACGGCACACGGACATTCGTCCGGCGTTGTCAGCTTGTTAAAAGAAGCAAAAGCACATTTTCCAACAGTTGATATTGTTGTCGGGAACATTGCTACTGCCGATGCCGCGCGGATGCTGGCCGATGCTGGCGCCGATGCAGTCAAAGTCGGTATTGGGCCAGGCTCAATATGTACCACGCGAATAATTGCAGGTGTAGGCGTGCCGCAACTTTCGGCTATCTACGATGTAGCCAAAGCGTTACAGGGCGATATTCCGGTTATTGC
>JAITHZ010000177.1 GCA_031279795.1 Bacteroidales bacterium | reverse complement strand
AACGCACGAGGTTTTTCTGACCGGTATCGTGGCAGCATTGCGTGAGGCAGGCATCCGGACGTCGATTTTTGTTGGCGCCGACGCACAAAGCATTGAACATGCAGCCAAGACTGGCGTCGACCGTGTTGAGCTTTATACCGAGCCGTACGCCATCGGGTATGCCAGTGACCCGGTCGCAGCCGTTGCGCCATTCGCGGAAGCAGCACAATTGGCGCGGCAACTGGGGTTGGGACTGAACGCCGGACACGATTTGAACCTGAACAACCTGGCTTTTCTTTGTCGGCAAATTCCGTGTCTCGAAGAAGTTTCCATCGGTCATGCATTGGTATGCGATGCGCTCTATCTGGGTTTGCAAAAAACCATCGAAGCCTATAAAAATGAATTAATATAAAAATAATATGAATTTGCTGAACGTTATCCTCGACACCGCAACAGCTTCCACCGTTTTGCTGGAACCTGTTTCCGAAGAAGTAAAAAGAATTGATCTGTGGGAATTAACCCTGAAAGGCGGCTGGATTATGATTCCAATAGCTTTTCTGTCGTTTCTGTCGGTAGTGATCTATTTCGAGCGTTTTTTTACTATCCGCATCGCGGGCAAGGAAAATCGCAGTTTTATCGACCGCATCCGCGATTACATCCACGACGGAAAGATTGAATCGGCGCTGGTTTTGTGCCAGTCAACCAACACGCCCTATTCCCGCATGATAGAAAAAGGCGTTGCCCGACTGGGACGCCCAATGGCCGATATTCTGGTTGCTATCGAAAACGTGGGCAACATGGAAGTGTCCAAACTGGAAAAAGGCCTTCCCATAATCGCTACCACCGCCGCCGTAGCGCCAATGCTGGGGTTTCTTGGCACGGTGACCGGAATGGTTACTGCATTTTTTGACATGTCGAATGCCGGCAACGCACTCGATATGGGTATTCTGTCGAAAGGCATCTACGAAGCGCTGGTCACGACAGTTGCCGGACTGATTGTTGGCATCCTGGCGCTGCTTCTCTACAACCATCTGACGTCGATGCTGAACAGCGTTGTCCAGAAAATGGAAGCCCGCACGATGGATTTCATGGATTTACTGAACGAACCGTTGCATACGTAAAACAAATATTATGGCGCTAAAACGGCAAAATAAAGTAACGGTCGCCTTCAGCATGGCCTCGATGACGGACGTGATCTTCCTGCTGCTGATTTTTTTCATGATCACAGCAACTATCGTAATGCCCAACACCATCAAACTGTCGCTGCCGGAGAGCAAACGCGAAGCCTCGCAACGACCGTCGGCCCGGGTGATTATCGACGAAGAGCTGAACTACTTCGTTGCATACGGAAATGAGAAAGAACGGCCAAGCCCGCTGGAAGAAATCACGCCATTCCTGGAAGCGTGCCGACAGAAAAATCCCGACGGCTTTGTCGCACTATATGCCGACGGCGAAATCCCGTACAAAGAAATCGTCCGGATACTGGATTTGGCAGCTCGGAATCAGGTAAAAATGGTAATAGCCACCCATCCTGTTGATTAATTATGGAAAAGAAAAACCGACTGTATGGACTGATTGCCTCAGCCGCTGTTCATGGAATGATTCTGCTGTGGCTGCTGTTCACGTACTTATCAACGCACATGCCGCCCGTATTGCCGCCCGTATACGTGGCATCGGGCGGGAATGGAAATTTCGTTGCAGTTTACCAGCCGAATGGAAATGCCGCCGCCCCCCCCAAGCCGGCCGAGCCACAGGAAAAAAGCGCGCCTCAACCGACGACATTGCCTCCGACCGAGCCACAAGCAAAGCCGAAACCTCAAAAACCGCTCATCACTCAAGAACACGAACGAACAGCCGCCATCGAAGACGCAAAAAAGCAGGCAGCCGAACGGCGTCGACAGGAAACAGAACGCCAGACAGCAGCTCGCCAACGCGAAGCCGAAGCCGAACGTAAACGCAGAGCCGAAGCCGCAAAAGCCGATGCAATTAACCGGATGGCAGCCGGAGCATTCGGACAAGGCGCAGCCGCTTCGGGCGCAGCCGGCGCTTCCGGACGCGGCACAACGAACACACCAGGAGCGGGCGGCGCCGGAACGTCTTTTTCGTTAGACGGACGGACGGCCGAAGGATTGCCGCGTCCGGCAGCCGTTATCAGCGAAGAAGGACGAATCGTGGTAAGCATCACCGTAAATCCAAACGGCAATGTCATTTATGCCGAAATAACCGCCGGAACGAACATCAGCGATGCAGGCATGAGACGCTCGGCGCTCGAAGCCGCCCGGCGCTCGAAGTTCAATTCAATTCCAGCTTCGAATAACCAGACAGGTACGATTACCTACAAGTATTCGCTGCGATAACTGCGCCACTTCTGCGTATCGACAGACTGTCTGTTCGTCATTACTTGAATAAAATAATTAACAATACAACTATGAAACGGAATATTTTTTTCTCTCTCGCATTATTAATTACAACCGTTATGAATGCACAAAGTCAGGCTTTTCCATACGAGCAGAAATGGAAGCAAATCGAACAGGCCGCACGGAATGGCGAGTACAAATCGTTGCTACCGGAGGTGAACGCAATCATCAAACAGGCGACAATCGACGGAAACAAACCGGAAACAGTGAAATCACTGCTGTTTCAGGCGCAAATTCTGGCACAAACAAAAGACGACGAGTCAGATAATGCCTTCAAAATTGTCATTGAGAATGTTGAAAAAGGAATTCCTCAATTTCAGGGAACAACCGCCGCCGTTTTACAGTCGTTGCTGGCCAATATCTATCACCAGTACATGCAGCACACACAGTGGAAACGGCGAAATATCACCGAATTAGACGTTTTGCCCGCCAATATCGCCGAATGGTCGTCGAGGCAGTTGCTGCACAAAGCTGCAGAACTTTACAACAGCTCGCTCGGAACGGAAGAAATCAGCAACTTACTTAAAAAAGAAAAAACTGAAAACTGGAAACAAATCTTAACCTCATCCGAAGACATTAATTTATATCCAACGCTTTACGACGTGCTGACAAAGCGACACATCAATTTCCTGCAATCGGCCAGCTATGGCGTTAAATCCGACGCGCTGTGGCAAGAAAACCAGCAACAGGCTTTGCAACTGCTTGATGAATTAATTAATTTTCATAAGAATGATGCGGATAAATCGGCTTATTTGAATTTTCAGCTACAGCGAATAACGCACAGTAAGACGATCGAATATGATACAGACAATGAGACGTCAGGTACGGGAAACCCCACTGCAGAACAAATTCTAAAACTTGCGCAAGAATATGTAAACGAACCTTTTGCCGCCTGGTTATATTTCTCGGCAGCACAATACTACCAGAACAGCGACAGAAAACGCGCATTTGAAATTTGTCAGCAAGTAACAACCGATCCGAAAAATAAATGGTCGGTCAATGCAACCTCGCTGACAGCCCAGCTGCAACAGTCGGAACTGTCGCTGACCATCGACGAAATCTCGTTGCCCGACGCACCTGTTGCCGTCACGGTCACAGCCACAAACATCGACAAGGTTTATTACCGTATTTCTGAAGTTTCGCAGCACATTTCCCGTTTTGGCACACTGGACGGAACACCCGGAAAAATAATTCAAACCGGAAGCTGGGACTTGCAGCACTTCGACGATTTTTCGCCTCACGGCACAATAGCCAAACTCAACGGATTGCCGCAAGGCGCTTACCGGCTTGAAGTAGCAAACACTCAAGACTTTGCCGAACAGAAAATTAACACCGGCAATATGCTGTCAAGCCTTGATTTTATCGTTTGCGACTGGTCGATTGTTCAGCTAAACAACGGATATTTTCAGCTGCTGAACCGCAAAACAGGCAAACCCGTTGCAAATAAAGCGCTTGTTGCGAATAAGAAGCAAGCCGAAATAGCGCTGAAAACCGATGAACGTGGAATTGCCAGACACAACAATGCCAACTTTCTCTACTGCCCTGAATCGAAAGCGTATATTTCGCTGTCTGAATATCTGTTTGATTACGATAACGAAAATCCTCAAAAAATCGAAAGAAAACAGTTGGATCTTTTCCTCGACCGAGCCATCTATCGCCCCGGACAAACTGTTTATTTCAAGGGAATTTTATACTCAAAAAACGGAAGACAGGCCGAAATTGTCAAAAACGCAGCCATTACGATTGAATTACAAGATAATAATGCCCAGAAGATTTCGGAACTTGTGCTGACTACAAATGAGTATGGCAGCGTTTTCGGTGAATTTATACTGCCGAAAAGCGGATTAACCGGCTGGTATTCACTGCACAATGAAAACGGTTCGGCTGGTTTTCTTCTCGAAGAATACAAACGTCCAACATTTGAAGTAAAAATGGATACACTCAAGGGCGAATTTACGCTGGAGCAGCGAATCACAACCACCGGCAAGGCCGAAAGTTTCGCTGGCGTACCGCTTTCTGAAACAAAAGCAGTGTATCGTGTCGAGCGGCAGGAAATCTCCATCTATCCAATTTATAAAATGATTTATCCGCCGTACCCATCTAATTCCGAGACCATTGAACAAGGAGAAACCCAAACGGACAAAGCGGGCAAATTTGAGATCAGCTTTACGGCCAAACCCAAGAATGCAAAAAAAGCAGGCGAATACCGCACGTATACCTACCATGTTGTCGTCGACGTAACCGACGTCAACGGCGAAACGCACACCGCCAGCCAACATGTCACTGTCGGCGATTTGCCGCGTATGTTGAGCCTTGAAATTCCGCAAAAGGCATTGCTAAAGGACTTTACGAACATCACCGTAAAATCAGTCAATCTAAACGGCGTACGGGAAGATTCTAAAGGGAAAATAATTATCACTCAACTTATTGAACCTGAGAGAATTTTGTTGCCAAATAAAGCAACTGCTTATGGTTATGATTACATGTCTAAAAATGTTGATTATCAATTATATGATAAGGAAACATTTGTGAAATTATTTCCGCACTTGCCGTATTCCGATGACGAAATGAATCCGCAAGCATGGAAACACGGCAAAGTGGCTGAATTTGATTTCGATACGCAAAAATCCGATTCAGTGAGCATCAAAAAACTTTCTAAAGGCTTTTATCTCGTGGAAGCTTTCTCGCTATTCGGAAAAGACACCATAAAAACTATGAAACTGATTGAAATTATTGATGATAAAACGCTGACGTCAACCAGCAACAATTTCTTTTCAGCAAGTGTTGATAAAGAAAACTATCGGGTGGGCGACAACATTGAAATTCGTCTACTTTCGGATTTCAAAGAAGCAACGGCAATGCTCAATATCGAAAGTAACGGCGTCTGGATCGAACAGCGTGAAATTCCAATTGTCAATGGCAAAGCTATTTACACTACAACAGTTAAACCCGAATACTTGCGTGGCGGCCTGTACGTATCCACATACCTGCTAAAAAACAACGGTTACAAGCAACAAAATTTTGAGATAAAAATTGTAGATACGTCAAAAGATTTAAAAATTTCCATGAAAACTTTTCGAAATAAAATTCAGCCAGGGAAACCCGAAACATGGGAGTTGACCATTTCTGGAGCCGACAGAGACAAACTGGCAGCCGAAGTACTGGCAACCATGTACGACGCTTCGCTCGACCAGTTTGCATCGAACCGGTTTGCTTTCAATCCGCTGTATTACAGCCCCTACGGTTTGCTTTACCAACGGATTCTCCTGCAGGGCTTTGATACCAAAAGCAAATGGCTCTCGCCTCACCGGAAAAGTTACACCTACAAATCTCCACAAATTATCAATTTACAGGACTTTAATATAATGATGATGACGCGGGGATTTATGCGTAAAGACATGGCTGCCAGAGCGGTCAGAGAAGAAGTCACGAATGAAGAAGTTTTTGCGTACGCAGGCGAAGGGCATATTGACGGAGCGCCAAGCGAGGCTTCATACAGTTTGAATGACAATGCTTTATACGAAACAATTGAGTTTGTACAGCCAACCCCAAAAACGCAATTGGGCGCATCTTCGCAAAACGCCCCGCAAATTCGCAAAAACCTGCAAGAAACAGCTTTTTTCTACCCGAATCTCTATACCGACGAAAACGGCGATGTGAAACTTTCGTTTACCTCACCCGAAGCCTTAACTCGCTGGAAACTGCTGATTCTCGCGCATACGCAGGACTTGCAAAGCGGCGCTGCGGAACTTTACACTACAACACAAAAAGAGTTGATGGTGGTGCCAAACATGCCGCGCTTTCTGCGCGAAGGCGACAAAGTCGTCATTTCGGCAAAAGTGAATAATTTGTCGGGAAAAGATTTGTCGGGGCAGATCGTGCTTAAACTCTATGACGCATTGACCGATAAAAACATTTCCAACGAAATAATACCTGAATTGCAGGGAAAATATCCAACGATTGGCGGGCATTATTTCGACATAAAAAAAGATCAACATATCGCGCAAGAATGGGAAATACTGATTCCACAAAAATATTCTGCCATAAAGTACGAAATTGTAGCAGAGGCAGGTGAAAATAATTTTTCATCAACATTATTTTCTGACGGCGAGCAGGGAGTTTTACCCGTTCTTCCCAATCGCATGCTGGTAACGGAAACAATGCCGATTTTTGCCAAAGAGGGACAGACAAAAACATTTACGCTGGCAAAGCTGGTGAATGGCACAAATGATAAGGACGCCACGCAGGAGAATTTTAACCTTTCCCTCGAAATCACCACGAATCCGTTGTGGCTGGCGGTGATGTCGCTGCCGTATTTGCGTGAATATCCTTACGAATGTAGCGAGCAGATCTTCAGCCGTTTGTATGGGAATATCCTCTCAACGCACATCCTCAATTCCAATCCGAAAATCAAACAGGTTTTTGATAACTGGAACGCAGCAGAACAAAACGTTTCGGAACTGGAACAAAACGCGGAACTGAAAAACATATTACTTGAGGAAACCCCCTGGATACGTCAGGCGCAAAACGAAACCGAACAGCGCCAGCGTCTTGCCCTGCTGTTCGATCTCAACCGAATGCGTCAAGATTTTTCCGCCACGCAGCAAACGCTCCTCCAGCGTCAAAATTCCGACGGCGGCTTTGCGTGGTTCGACGGCGGACAGTCAAGCGCCTACATTACCGGACACATCGTTCAGGGCTTCGGCCAGCTGGAAAAAATGCTCAATTATTCGAAAAACGAATATTTCGATGCAAATATGAATAATTTAATTTCTAAAGCGATAAAATATATTGATGATGAAATGGTTAAAGAAGTTACATCTTTGCAGAAACAAGACGGGAAAATAAATGGAAAAACATTTATACATTATTATTATGTCCGCAGTTTTTGGAAAAACGACTATCCATTGCCTGCAGAAGCAAAAAAATACTTAGCTGACATTAACAAAAACATATCTGAGTACTTTGATTGCGATTTGCAGCGTAAAGCGATGATTGCCACAACATTGTTGCGTTATGATTTTCAAACGTCCGCCAAAACGCTAATCCATCATCTCAGCGAAACATCGGTTGAAACCGACGAAATGGGCATGTACTGGAAAGACAATCGTCCAGGCTGGTTGTGGTATCAGTCGCCGGTAGAAGCTCAGACAAAAGCAGTTGAAGCATTTGCAGAAATAGCGCCAGAAAAGACGGCTGAAATCGAAGAAATGAAAATCTGGCTACTGAAAAACCGGCAAACCAATGCTTGGAACAGCACCAAAGCCACCACCGACGCAGTGTATGCTCTGACAACATTCGGCAAAGACTGGACAAATGCTGCAGACGGGGTTGCTGTGCGGGTTGGCGATTATGAATTTGTTTCATTTGATACAGATGAAAAAACTCGCGCCAACAGGATGAACT
>JAITHZ010000154.1 GCA_031279795.1 Bacteroidales bacterium | reverse complement strand
AGATTGCTATCGTCGAAAATGTCAACGACAGCCTGCAACGTATTCGCCTGATGTACGTAAATTCAATGGAAGGCACTGACCGTTTCAAGGAAGAAACCGAAAAAATGGGACGCAATCTGGCAGCGCTCAACACAGTGTACGATCGTATGCTGACCGCAATGCAGGGAAATATATTCAACCGCCCACAGTCGTTTTAATGGGTATTTATTTGACGAAATTAACGTAACGTAATATGGCAAACATTCCGAAATCACCACGTCAGAAAATGATTAACCTGATGTATATCGTTTTGACCGCAATGTTGGCGCTAAACGTATCGTCGGATGTGTTGAACGGATTTAAAATAGTGGAAGACAGCCTGAAACGCACCATTGGAAACTCGCTGTCACAAAATGTAGCGCTTTATGCCGAACTGACAGAATATTACCATAAAAATACGGAAAAAACGGAAGTTTGGTTTCTGAAAGGTAAGGAAGTCCATTCGCTGACAGATTCTCTCTATCAATACATACAGAGCCTGAAAGTGGATATTGTAAAAGAAGCCGATGGAAAAAACGGTGATATAGATAATATTGAACATGTTGACGATCTGGAAGCTTCGAATCAGGTGATGCTTGCGCCGGGGAGAGGCGAAAAAGAAGGTCGAAAATTGAAACTCTTCATCGACCGATACAAAAACACCATTGTGTCTATGATAAACGATACGGTGAAACAGCGGATTATCCTGAACAACCTCAACACAGAACCCTCTGAGTCTGCAAAAGCCGAAAATAAAAACTGGGAAGAATCATGGTTTGAAAACATGCCGGTGGCAGCAGCAACGACCTTGCTATCGAAACTGCAAAGCGATATTCTCTACGCCGAGGGCGAAGTCTTGCACACGTTGCTGAATAATATTGATGTGGGAGATTTCCGAGTAAACCGAATCAAAGCTTATGTTATTCCCAATTCGCAAAATGTCATACAGGGAAGCATGTACAGCGCGCATATCGTACTTTCGGCGGAAGATTCCACACAGCGACCTTCGATTTTTATCAACGATAAACTTCTGCCACCCGAAAATATGGGCTTATTTGAAGTACGGGCAGGCTCTATTGGCAATTTTCCGTTAAAAGGCTTCATAGAAATTACACGTAGTAATGGAGGAAAAACACAATATCCTTTTGAACAGTCATATACGGTAGTCGCGCCGATGGCAACCGTTTCGGCGACCATGATGAATGTACTGTACGCCGCGATAGACAACCCGATAGAAATTTCTGTGCCAGGCTTGCCGTCGCAGGCAGTTTCGGCAAGCAGCAGCGGGAATGGAACACTGACGCCGAAAGGCAATGGCCAATGGGTCGCACGACCGGCAAAAGTCGGCGCTGATTTTGTTATTACCGTCACGGCACAAGTTGACGGACGCAATCAAGTGGTTGCTACAAAAACATTTAAAGTCAGACCATTGCCCGACCCGAAACCATTTATCGAATATGCTGATGAAAATGGAAATGTCAAACGATTTGCAGGTGGCAACTTATCGAAAGCCTTGCTATTGAGTTCCAGCGGAATAAAAGCCGCTATCGACGACGGATTGCTGAATATTGAGTTTCAGGTTTCGGGCTTCGAAATTGTGTTTTTTGATTCGATGGGAAACGCCGTTCCAGAAGTGACTACGGGAAGCAATTTCTCCGACCGGCAAAAAGACCAGATGCGCCGTCTGTCAAGAGGAAAACGCTTTTACGTCTCACGCGTGAAAGCTGTTGGACCTGATGGCGAACGGCAAATTCAGCCTATTGAAGTTATTATAAATTGAAAAACTTCGCAAGAAAACTGAAATATATAAAAAGTTAACATAATTATGAAACATCTTTTTGTAATTTTATTCGCAACGGGCGCATTGGCGGGAAGCATGACAGCACAGGAACAACAGACTGTTACCAGCCGACGGACAGCAACCGTAGCGCCCGAAAGCCAGACAACCGTATCCATTCGCGCTCAGAACAAATACGGCTATCAGGAAACTAACACCGACAACGTCGTATGGTTACGGGAAATCTATCGACAGTTGGACTTGAAACAGGAAAAAAACGGCCCGCTCTATTTTCCC
The DNA here is from genome assembly GCA_031279795.1 of Bacteroidales bacterium. Taxonomy (GTDB): domain Bacteria; phylum Bacteroidota; class Bacteroidia; order Bacteroidales; family WRGA01; genus WRGA01. Next base: position 9,549 of record JAITHZ010000154.1, on the reverse strand, counting down.
GTCGAACCCATTGGAGACAGAATTAATCTGTTTACGCTTATTTTTAATCTGCTGGCCGAAGGAAAAATTTCCTCATACGAATATTTAGACGGAAGAGAAGTATTTACCGACCAGTACAGGAATAATTTCAAGGAAGTTTTATCCCGCTTTTCTATCCCTTACGAGGAAAAATTTGCCAAATCAGCTAAAAATCCACTTTACGCCGTACATGAAAGCGACGTGCCAAGTAACGAAGTACTGGGATTTTACATCAAGGAAGTCTGGTATTTTGACCAGGCCAATTCAACGTTCGATTCCAAAATTGTTGCACTTTGTCCGTTGCTGTTTCGCATGGGTGATTTTGGCGACGATGCACTGCGATACCCAATGTTTTGGGTTACCTATGACGATCTGAGGCCTTACCTAACGCAAGCGCAAATCATGACCAGCAACTACAACAATGTATTAAGCACGACTTTTGACGACTATTTCCGCCAACGTATGTACAAAGGCGACATCTACAAAGCAACAAATCTGGCAAACGTGCCGCTCGTTCAATACGCTACTACTGATTCGCTTATGCAGATAGAACGTAAACGGATTGAAAATGAACTTATTGCTTTTGAAGGAAACCTTTGGGGGAAACCCGACCCTGTCGAAATACAGGCCATTAGAAGCAAAAAACGCTTGACCAGCGACGAAAAAGAACTGCTCCGCAAATTTGACGCCGACAAAAAATCCGAAAAACAGGAAAAACAAGAAACAGAAACTGCAGCTGTGTCCGAAGAACAAAAAACTGCAGAAGAAACCACGCAGGAAGCGGAGAAAAAATCGGTAAAGCCGGAGAAAGCTTCAAAAAGCAAGGCGAAAACCGCCACGCCTAAACCCAGTAAACCAGCCACTCCAACAAGGTCGGTGCGACGCCGATAGTTGTTTGAGAAAACATAAGTGGGGACTTATATATTATTTTGATATTTATTTCTTGACTAACCCTAATTCTCACTATGTTTCAAAAAGCGCTGCTATTGTCTTATTTACTGGTTTTAATCCCGATTGAAACATGGCTGAACTTCTTTGAAACATAATTCTTCCCAAGCGATATGTATTTCCGGTACTTTTGTGCATCGTTAATTATTAATTTATATTATCATGCAAAAGACAATTTTACTTTTATTCGCATCTTTGTTTACTTGGACGGCAATCGGTTCTGTTTCGGCGCAAAGCGTTACTGTTCCTAATGCTGGCGAGGTGTACACGATCAAACACGTGGCGTCGGGTCTTTACTTGGCAAGGTCGCTGGGTGTGAGTAATCCGGTGATTAAACTGGCTTCGGTTGACATTGACCAGCAATTTCAATTCCAGCCCGTACCGGGCTCAGAGGGCACGTACACAGTTATGTGTGTAGGCTATGACGAGTTTCTCGCTCGGCTGGACGCGGGAAATGCCTGGACAATGTCATGGACTGCCGACCCGAACAATCCAGACAGCTGGCCTTCGAGTACTGCCGAAAACAAATTGCTTAATGCTCAATGGCAAATTGTTGACAAAGGCGATCACGTTGTGCTCAAAAATCTGGCAAGCGGATCGTATATGGGCACAGACTACCTGACGGACAATTCGGCAACTTATGCCAACAAGGCAGAAACGGCAACAAATTCCCAATGGTTTATTGCCATTGCCACAGGCGAAGTCGACAAAACGGCGCTGCAAAACAAGTATGACGAAGCGAAACATCTGTTCGACAACACTTCGGAGGGAACAGGCTCTGACCAGTACCCCGCCGACACACGCGCTGCCTTGCAGACTGCTCTGGTAACCGCTCGTGACGTATTGCAGGACGATGGCGCGTATGTCGGTGATGTAAATGACGCGCTGACCGGCCTGATCGCCGCTCTGGATGCTTACAGGGCTTCGGTCTATCCCTTCCAGCCATCGGAGTCGGCAACGTATTACATTCAGCATTCGAGCAACTTTTATTTTGGTTACAGCCGGACGATTGCCGATGCTACTTATGCTGCCGACCAGCAGTTTAAGCTCACTGCTGTAGGCAACAGTTACTACACCATTCAGCCTGTCGCCAATGCGGGTGAATATCTCACTCGCGGCGACAATGGATACAGCCTGGAGTGGGGCGCAGACGGAACGGCGGCTACGGCGCATTTCATTGTCAAAAGCACGGGAACGGGATTTTATACCATCAAGTGTGCTGCCTTGACCGGTGGAAAGACAGAGCCTGCATGGTTTATGGGTACTGATGTCAACACGACAGGCGGAGGAGTCTATATCGACAAAAACGGAACAGACGGGAAACATTACTGGAAACTTGTGGACGCCGCCACAATGGGCGTCGTCAAAACAGCGCTGTCAGACGCCGTAGCGAAAGCAGATGAATTCTTGCAATATGCCGTTCGCGGCGAAGACGCCGACCAGTATCCTGCCGCAGCATACGACGAACTGTCTGCAGGCAGAACTGCTGCTCAAACCGTTATCGACAACGATAATGCAACACAGGCGGATGTCAGCGCCGCTACTCTTGTGCTGAATAATGCCCTCTCCGCCTGCATTGCAGCAGTAAATGCATTTGCGCCAGACCCTGCGAAGGACTACAGTATCATTCATTACGGCGGACTTTACTTCAATGCGCTTGACTTCACAGGTTACGAAACCGAAACCGCTAAACCGAACGGAATAAACATCGCTGCAAAATCCGATGCCGATAACCAGCGCATCAAGTTTGTTACCGTGCCCGACGAAGCAGGTATTTACAACATCACCGTAGCGTCCGTGCCAGCGAAGTACCTCACCCGCTGCACCGATCCTCATGCCACAGAACCAGATAAATTCGACGACTATAAACTTATCTGGGGCGACGATGCTGCATCGCCTTACGCAAAATTTGAAATGAAACGTGTTGGCGTCGAAAATTACTACTCCATTCGATGCATCACCGCAGGTCCACAACGCACCAATTCATACGCAGGTTCAGATGCCGAAACCGAAGGCAGCGGTGTTTCTATCGACAAAACCGCCACTTCAACCAATCATTACTGGCGAATTGAAGCGCTTGCCACCAACAATATACATCTGATTAACGCCAGCAACGTTTTTGTATATTCCGGCAACGGTAAACTAACCGTCAGCAATCTTGCGGGTACAAACACAATTGCCATCTTCAACGCAACCGGTCAGTTGGTCGCTTCTGCGATAAGCGCCCAAACCGAAGTTGAAAAACAGCTGGCAGCTGGAATGTATATCGTAATAGTAACCGGTGAAACTCCTTACAGAGGAGTAACAACCGTGAAATAACCGAATATTGAATTGTCTGAAACGTCATTTCAGGCAACGGCGCCTGATTACAATCAACCAACCGCCTGAAATGACGTTTTTATCTGTCCTAATTAATTGTAAATTCATTTTGTAAACTCATCAAATGGAGAACACTAAAATCATTTTTAAAATAACATTGGCTTTGTTGTGCTTTTTAATGACAACATTCTGTGCGAATGCCCAGCAAACTTCCACAGTGACAGGAACAGTTACCGACGAAACAGGAGAACCGCTCATCGGAGCCTCAATCATCGTAAAAGGAACCCAAAACGGTACCACTACGGATGTAAACGGAGCTTTCAGTCTTGGATATTCCGGCAAAAATGCTGTATTGCTGGTCAAGTACATCGGCTATAAAGACATGGAGATTCCGGTTAACAGCCGGACAGAGGCAACGATAGTAATGGAGCGAGACGCCGCGTTGCTTGGCGAAGTAGTGGTATCCGTCGCCTACGGAACTCAAAAGAAGGAAACCCTTACAGGAGCGCTGAGCGTCGTACGGGGCGACGATCTGATCAAAATGCCCGTCGCCAACGTCGCCAACATGCTGTCGGGATCAATGCCAGGCGTATCAACCATTTCATATTCAGGCCAGCCGGGCGCCGACAATCCGGAAATATTCATTCGCGGAGTTTCCACCTTCAACACGTCAGCCTCGCACCCACTGTTTCTGATCGACGGCGTCGAACGTGATTTCTTCCAGCTCGACCCCAACGAAATCGAAAGCATTACCATTCTCAAAGATGCTTCGGTAACGGCTGTTTATGGAATTCGCGGTGCAAACGGAGTCATCCTCGTCACAACCAAACGAGGAACCGAAGGACGCGCAAAAATCAGCGCATCGTTTTCTTACGGAATGCAACAGGCCACCCGCTTGCTCGACTTTGCCAATTCATTCGAATATGCCATCTACAAAGACGAGGCAAACTACAACGATTACGGAACCTATCTTTTCCGCCAAAGCGCAACGATAGAGGAAGATCTGAGAAATCCCGCCTCGCCCCTTTATCAGATAAAAAACCATACCAGCCCACTCATTTATTCCGATACTGACTGGATGAAAATGATTCTGGTTGATTTGGCCCCGCAAACCATTTCTAATGTCAATATTTCGGGCGGAACAAAAAAAGTCCGTTACTTTACCTCTATGGGGTTGCTGACGCAGGATGGTATTTTCAGGAATTTTGACAACAGTTATAACCAGAACTTTTATTACAATCGCTACAATTACCGCACCAACCTTGATGTGGATTTTACGAGTACTTCCACGCTCTCAATGAACCTTGGCGGACGCCTCGAGGAACGCAACCGTCCCATATCCAACGAAGACCAGCAGCAGTTGTTCCGCCATATTTACTGGTCGAATCCTCTCGCAGGGCCAGGTATTGTTGATGGAAAGTGGATTAAGGCCAATCCGAGTTATATACCAGTAGCCGGTCCCGACGGCTTGTCGCCATACTACGGAAAAGGCTTCCACTACGAAATTGAAAATGTGCTGAATCTTGACCTTGCATATAAACAGGACTTGAAAATGCTTGCATCAGGATTGAAATTCAGTTTGAAAGGCGCATACAACAGCGGAAATGTACATTCAAAAGAACGTACCTCGTCTATCGAACATTACATTCCAACCAAAATGTCGGAAATGCCCTGGCTAAACCCCACCGCCGAAGAAGCCGACCAGCTGGTTCTGGTGCAACAAGGAACGCGCGGCTCGTTGAGTTTCAGCGAGGGGCGCAGCACATGGCGCAACTGGTATCTGGAAGCGGCGTTGAACTATGCACGGCAATTCAACAAGCACGAGGTAAACGCGCTGTTACTCGCTAATCAAAACGTGAAGTATTACCCAGCCGGAAACTATCGAGGCATTCCCAACAGTTATGCAGGTCTTGTCGGACGTGCTACATACAATTACGATTCGAAATATCTTGCCGATTTCTCGCTGGGATTCAACGGTTCCGAAAATTTCGGTTCAAAACAGCGTTACGGATTTTTTCCTGCAGGATCGGCAGGCTGGGTTATTTCGGAGGAAAATTTTTTTAACGCAAAAACGCTGTTTCCTTACCTGAAAATCCGCGCATCATTCGGTGTTGTGGGCAACGACCGCGTATCGTCGAGCGACCGTTTTCTTTACCTGCCCGATACCTGGGTCAGATACGACGGTGCACGCAGCAGCGACCACACGGGAGATACTTACAATTTCGGCACAGGCGGAAACTTTCAGCCAGGCGCAACCGAAGCGCTGCTGGGAAACCCTGTCGTAACTTGGGAAAAAGCCTACAAACAGGATTATGGCGTAGATTTCAACATGCTGCACAATCGCTTGTCGGCTACCATTGACTACTATTACGAAAATCGCGAAGATATTCTTTGGACTAATACCGCGCCTGTGTTAAGCGGAATGAGTTTGCCGAAACTGAATCTGGGTAAAATGCGCAATCAGGGCATTGAATTAGACCTCAAATGGAGCGATAAAATCGAACAAGTTGATTACGCCGTAAAATTTAATGCTGCTTATACGAAAAACGTAATTGTTTACATGGGCGAAGTACTGTCGCCTTACCCGTATGCCAATCAGACAGGACATTCGCGCGACCAGAATTTCGGATACGAAGTGCTTGGCTTTTATTACAAAGACGCAGAAGGCAACGGCAAGGTCTATGCCAACGGCAAAGAAGTCGCAGACGCGAAAATTGCCGACCAGTCGGGTTACGAACTTCAGTCGGGCGATGTGGTTTTTAAAGATCTGAACAATGATGGCGTTATAAATTATGATGACGTTACCGCCATCGGCTACCCAAACTACCCACTGTTGAATGGTGGCTTGACGCTGGAATTGAAATGGAAAGGTTTCGATTTAAGTATAATGTTTACAGGAGCTACCTTAACTTCTCGCATGTTAGAATCCACATTCCGCGAACCACTTGACGAAACCGGCGACCGCGCTTTGTTGCAATACCAGTACGACCGCCGCTGGACTTCGCCCACAGCTACCAACGAAAATACATTGCCCAGAGCTTCGGTAAAAAGCCGTTCAAACAACTACCAGACTTCGTCGCTCTACATAAGAGACGCTTCGTATCTGCGCCTGAAAAATTTCCAGATTGGATACAATTTCAACGCATCGTTCATGAAAAAACTGAAACTGAAACAATTTCGCATCTATGCCACAGGGTATAACATTTTTACATGGGACAAACTGAAAGTGCTGGATCCCGAAATGTATACCCGTACACGATCCGATTATCCTGTAATGCGAATTATTAACTTGGGAATAAACGCTACTTTCTAACAGAATCATTGCTAATTTTTTACGTCATTGTTTATTCATAAAAATAATCGAAATGAAAAAAACTGTTATTATACCATTCATCACTTGTATCATGTTTCTCGCCTCATGTGTCGAAGGTATCGAACTCGGCGACGAATCAATGAAAGAACCCGATATTTCGCAGCAGGTTGTGCTTGACTCGCTGTTCTCGAACAGGATTGACGCGCAGCGTGTTTTGACGAGCGCGTATGCTCAACTGTGGTACGGCTTGCCCTGGTACTGGAACGAAAGAGGAGGAAAAATGAACATGGGCGTTCTTGAAGCGCTGGGTGATAACTACCAGAGTTATCTTGAGTGGGACAACTTGAACCGCGCTTATTACACCGGAAATATGGACGCAGGAAAAGAAGGCTCACACTCCAAATACTGGTACGGAACCAACTCAACCAACGACGCCAATGCAGCCGAAGGACAGTGGGTAGGAATACGCCGTGCATATATTTTCCTTAAAAACGTTGACCGCGTACCCAACATGACCGACGACGAAAAACGCCGTCTCAAAGGCGAGGCAAAAATGGTAATCGCCTGCCTGCACGCCGACATGTTCCGCCATTTCGGAGGATTATGCTGTGTGGACAGAGCGTACAGCCCTATCGAAGATTTGGTTGTTGAACGAAAAACGGTAAAAGAAACCGCTAAATTTATCGCCAACTTGTGCGATTCAGCCTACACCGTTCTGCCATGGGTTTTACCTGCGTCAGAAGTCTCAACATGGGACGGTCGGTTTACCGCTTCGGCTGCCTTGGGATTGAAAATCCGTGTGTTGCTTTTTGCGGCAAGTCCACTGTTTAATTCAGACGAGCCGTATTACACAAAATCATCGTACGAATCTGTTGACAAGCATCATGTTTGGACCGGCGGTTACGACGCTTCCATGTGGCAAGACGCGGTTGACGCCTGCTCGCTGTTTTTCCAGCGACAAGCGGAAGAAGGCGGCGTACCGAAACTCACCGAAGGTGCCGATTATCAGAATGCCTTCCGCACGGCTTATTTCCAGCGAGCAGGAAACGGTGGCGAAGCGTTGATTTCGACCCGTATACGTACCAACGGCGGAAGTTACAGCCAGTGGGACTACTGTTTTTATGCACATCACGGCTATGGAATTACAAACGCTACGCTGGAATATACCGATATGTTCCCAATGGCAGATGGAACGCCCTTTGACAATTCGGTGTGGAGTAATTATGTTAAAAATCAACCGCTTTTGCCCGACCCGTTTGTCGGTCGAGACCCGCGCCTGTACGAAACCTGCGTGGTAAATGGCATGACTTACCGCAGCCGCAAGGCAGAATGTTTTATCGGCGGCTCCGAACGCGGATTGTCCGAAAATGGCTATTTGGACGGGAGTACAACAGATGTTGGCGGCAAAAACGGAACCGCTAATTTTTGCACGGGAATAGGAAACTTCAAATTTAATCTCGGATCTACAGAGTCGGGGGGATTAGTGCAGCAAAACAATCTGCACTGGCCCTATTTGCGGCTTGCCGAAATATACCTCAGTTATGCCGAAGCGTTGAACGAAACAGGCAGAACAGAGGATGCCTTTCAGTACGTAGACGCCATTCGCGCTCGCGTGGGATTGAAAGGACTTAAAGAGGCAAATCCTGCGAAAGCCTGGACGAAAGAATCGTTCCGCGAAGAAGTATTGCGCGAACGTGCCTGCGAATTTGGACTGGAAGAAGTGCGCTTCTTCGATCTGATTCGCTGGAAACGCGAGGGCGACTTCCGTAAACATCTGCATGGCTTGCTGATACGCAAAGTATTGAACGAGTACAATCAGCCGGTAGGATATTCTTACGAAAAAGTGGGTCTGCGTAAACGCTATATTCAGGATGCGGATGCGGGCGTGGTCAATTTCGATCCGAAATGGTATCTGTCGGCTTTCCCAATCGACGAAATAAGAAAAGGATATGGATTAACTCAAAATCCGGGATGGTAATATTTGATAGTGAAGAATAATTGAAATAAATTGAAAATGAAATACATAAAATTTATTATAGCATTAATTGTAAATTGTCAATTTTGGGTTGTCAATTCACAAACGATACATGTTCTCTTAACCGATGAACAGGGAAATCCTGCCGCTTGTGCAGGAGTAAAAATCCTGAACTCAACCAACGATGTTGATATTTCGGCTGAAAACGGCAATTTGACGATTACAGCCGATATCGGCGATTATTTGCTCATATCAACTTACGATTTGAAACAAAAGGTTGTTCAGGTTACCGACACGTTTCTCAATATTGTAATTTCCGATAACGACCGTTTGACAAGCGTTGGCAAGAATTTCTTTATTCCGGAAAAAGAAACGACAGCAGCTGTTCCAATCATTAATGGCGAAAAAATAATGGAAAGTTCTGCGCTCAATTTGGCAAATACGCTTTACGGACTTGCCCCCGGACTCGCTGTGCTGCAAAACGGCGGTACGGAATGGAACAACGATCCTGCCATGTACATTCGCGGACTTGGCGGATTGAGCGGAAACAGCGAAGTGCTTATTCTTGTCGACGGTTTTGAGCGTCCATTAAGTAGCATTGTAAAAGAGGACGTGGAAAATATTCAGGTGTTGAAAGACGCCGCCGCAACTGCAATTTACGGACTTCGCGGTGCAAACGGCGTAATTCTGGTAAATACGAAAAAAGGTATTTTTAACACAACCGAAATTGCTGTTTCCTACGACCACGCTTTTACAAGTCCTGTCCGTCTGCCGAAATTCGTTGACGCTTACACTTATGCACTCGGAATGAATGAAGCGCGGCGTATGGACGGTGCAACGCCAGTGTATAACGATTACGCTCTGGAACGTTACCGGCTTGGCGACCGTCCGTTGCTTTATCCAAATGTGGATTGGGTTGATGAAATTTTCAGAAATTCGGGCGCAACCAATCAATACAATGTTTCCATACGTGGCG
>JAITHZ010000147.1 GCA_031279795.1 Bacteroidales bacterium | reverse complement strand
ATTTTTGATTGGTATTTCTCCGTTAGTGGTTTCATGCTACAAAAGGTTTTCATGCTACAAAAGTAATACTTTTTTCCCTCTTTGGTTCCGGCTTGTCCGGGTTAGGCTTTCTATTTTTTCTAATTTAATTTTTCTTTCGTTTAATGATATTTCAAGTTTTTGATCTTTTTGATCTATAAATCTTGCAAAACTATTATATGGTTTTCCTGTGTTTATGTCTGATTTAATTTTCTCGTATTCTTTTGTCTGAGTATTAAAAATATAACCTAACACAAGAAAATTATATAAAGTATCATTTACTATTTTATTTTCTCGAAGATAAGTTTCTATTGTATCTCCATTTCGATAAAATATCAAAGTATACTTCTTTGTTTGAACTAATTCTGCGTTTCCACTTGCCCAAACACCGTAATATTTAGACATTTCTTGTGGATCTTTCTCATGTTTACATGCAGTCAAAGCCATGCTGAATAATACAATCAGCATTAATTGTTTAATTTTTATTGAATAAGTCATAATTTATCTGTTTTTGCGATAACATTTCCATAAAAATTATCTTTTAAAATCAATATACAATATACAAAGGTACAAAGATTTTTCAAAACAGCAATAAGTAAAAAATCTTTTCGTATGTCAGATAACGATTTTCCCGTTTTTCAACCACATTCCACTTGCCGCGATACTCGTCAACAGCAGCAATAAGTTGCATTACACGCTGATTTGTTAAAAAATCAAAGTTTAATTTTTGAATATATTTATATTGTATCCGTATTTATCTGCAATCCGACTGCAAAGATACAAAATATCTATATTATCCGTATTTTGTCTGAAAGATTATTTTTCATTCATAATAATATTTGTCAAGAAAATGTCTCATAAAGTTACACTGTCGTGCCGCTGTCCGTAGAGTGTCGCATAACGGACGGCGACTTGGCTGGCGGGTGTCCGACAGAACTGTCAAGCTACGACTTAACCCCGCCTTGCGCCAAACTGCTTGTTAGGCGTTCGGTTTTTATATTTCGTTTCTTGATTCACATGGTTAAATAAAGTAAATAATAAAGAAATGATTCCCGAAATGAAATAAAAGACTATATTTGTGGCTTGAATAAAAATTTTCTGTAACAAACAAATTAAAGAATACTCAAATGAAAATAAACATTTTACGCTTGACATTCGGAATAGTCTTTCTTGCTGCCGGAATCTTTTCATGCAAGAACGGGAAAGATATCACGCCATCCGTTGCTTATGCGCCGTATATCAGCGCTTATACGGGCGGTATCGTTTCTACTGCTTCGACGGTCAGGATTGAACTGGCAAAGGAGCAGCCGTCGGTTGAACTGATGACCGAAATACCGGATAAACTGTTCAAATTTAGCCCATCGCTGAAAGGGAAGGCATATTGGGTGAACAACAAAACACTCGAATTTTTACCCGATTCCGGCCAACTGAAGCAGGGAGAACGCTACAATGCGATGCTTTATCTTGGCAAAATCATGAAAGTTGAAAAGAAATTGAATGAATTTGAATTTTCATTTCGGGTAATTGAACAAAATTTTACGCTGAATCTCTTGCCGTGCAGGATAACGGCCGATGCGCCGACAATCGCTTCTGTGACTGGCGAAATCCGCTTCAGCGACGTTGTTGCCATCGACAAAGTGAAGCAAATGCTTTCGATGAACGTTGATAATGAGATTCAGGTAAAAAGGATTGATGCGAAGAATTACACATTTACGGTCGAAAATATTCAACGGAAAAACGATGACTGGCAATTGACGGTCACAGCCAGCGGAAAGCCTGTCGGTATCAAAAAGGAACTTGAAGCGGTGACGCTGATTCCAAAGGCCGAACCGTTCCGTTTTTTGTCGGCCTCGTCTGTGAGCAATCCCGAAAATGGAATCCAGATGGTGTTTTCTCATCCGGTTTCGCAGTCGCAGGACCTGCGTGGATTGATTTCAATGCCTGAGATCCCGTCATTTGTCTATCTGGTCGAAGGCAATCTGGTCAATATTTTCTTTGACAGAAATACCGTTCAAAATGTTACCATCCAGATTGATGCCGGAATCAAAAACACCGAAGGCAAAACGTTGGGACACAATACTTCTTGGTCTCTTACGCTACAATCGCTCAAACCGCAGCTTCGCACCTCATATTCGGGTACGGTTTTGCCAGATTCCAAAAATTTAATTCTTCCCTTTGAAGCAGTCAACCTGTCGGCAGTGGACTTGAAGATCATTCGCATTTTCGAAAGCAACGTACTTATGTTTCTGCAGAACAACAAACTGGGAGGTTCGAGCGAATTGCGCCGTTCGGGAAGGCTTATTCACAAGCAAACGCTGCGATTGGATACCGACCCTGCCAAAAAACTGCACAGCTGGGACAATTATTATATTGATTTGGCGAACATCATCAAACAAGAGCCGGGTGCGGTTTACCGTATTGAACTGTCGTTCCGGCATGAATACTCGCTTTACCCATGTTCGGGAGAAAAAATCGGAACGCAGGACAATGTCAATTCTGGCGAATTAGTCAGTATTCTTCCTGATGAAATCACCGATGACGACGAAAACGAATGGGATAAACCCGAAACCTACTACAGCGATTATGATTATAATTTCGACTGGAGCATTTACAACTGGGAAGATGCCGACGATCCCTGCAAACCATCTTACTACATGAACAGTGACCGAAAGGTATTTTGCAATGTTGTGGCGTCGAATCTTGGCCTGACTGTCAAGGGCAGTTCCGACCGCAATCTCTGGGTTGCCGTAAATGACATCCTGACAACCGAGCCTGTGAAAGGCGTAGGATTGTCGGTTTATAATTTCCAGCTACAGCGGATAGGTGACGGAGAAACCGACGGTGACGGTTTTGCTCACCTGGAAGTTGCCGGAAAGGCTTTTGTCATTGTGGCAGAACAAGGCGGACAAAAGACATACCTAAGATTGGTCGATGGCGAAGATAATTCCCTGAGTCGTTTCGATGTCGGCGGCAAGGAAATACGAAAATGCTTGAAAGGTTTTGTTTACGGCGAACGCGGCATCTGGCGGCCGGGCGACACACTGCATCTTGGCTTCTTGCTTGAAGACCGAGCCAAACGGATTCCCGAAAATCATCCCGTGTCGGTTGAACTGTTTAATCCGCAAGGCCAGTTTTATGCCAAACAAATTTCCGTCAAAGGATTGAATGGCTTTTATACGTTCAACATTCCAACCCGTCCCGAAGACCCGACCGGATTGTGGAATGCTTGTGTGAAAGTGGGAGGCGCTGCATTTTACAAAAGTTTGCGTGTTGAGGCTATTAAACCCAATCGATTGAAAATCAATCTTAATTTGCCAAAAATACTGAACGCTTCGCAAGGTGCAGTTCCTGTTACATTGACCTCATCGTGGCTAACCGGCGCAACGGCACACAACCTGAAAACAAAAGTCGAAATAACGCTGGCGAAAACTCCTACTGTGTTTAAAGGCTACGAAAACTATGTATTCAACAATCCGGCCACGAATTTTTCTTCAGTAACAACCTCGCTGTTCGATGGTTCGCTCAATGGCGAAGGCGTGGCCAGTTTTACCGTCCGTCCGCCCGAAGCTGCGACTGCCCCCGGCATGTTGATGGCAACCCTTGTTTCCCGCGTATTTGAACAGGGTGGCGACGCCAGCATCAATGCGCAAACCATACCGTTCTCACCGTTTTCTTGCTACGTGGGCGTCAATGTAAACCAAAAAGAAAATACCTGGCTCGAAACTGATAAAGAAAATACGTTTGACGTCGTGACACTTTCACCTGACGGAAAACTTGTGAGCCGACACAATCTGGAATACCGCATTTACAAATTGAGCTGGAACTGGTGGTGGGACAAAAGTGAAAACAACTACGAATCATACGTCAACAACACCGCCATTCGTCCGGTCGATTCAGGAACGCTCAACACTTCCGGAGGGAAGGCCGCCATCCGCTTCCGGATTGATTATCCCGACTGGGGACGTTTCCTCGTATACATAAAAGACACCGAAAGCGGACACGCTACCGGAAACGTCATTTACATTGACTGGCCAAGCTGGCACGGACGCTCGAACAAGAACGACCCAAGCGGTCTCACAATGATTACGTTCGCTACCGACAAAAATGAATACGCAGTGGGTGAAAAAGCAACCGTTATTTTGCCAAAATCAGCCGACGGACGTGCCCTGATTTCGCTTGAGAATGCGGCTACCGTCCTGAAACAGGAGTGGATAAAGATCTCAGACAGTGAAGATACGAAATATACGTTCACGATAACTGACCAGATGTCGCCCAATTTCTACATCCATGCCACGTTGCTGCAACCGCACGCACAAACTGTCAATAATTTGCCAATTCGCATGTATGGCGTTGTTCCTGTAACGGTTACGAATAAAAACTCCAAACTCTCACCCCAAATAGCCATGCCCGACGTGCTGCGTCCGGAAACAGAATTTGAAGTGAAAATAAACGAAAAAGAGGGTAAACCTATGACTTACACCTTAGCCATTGTTGATGACGGATTGCTTGACTTGACCAATTTCAAGACGCCGGATCCATGGAACGAATTTTATTCCCGCGAAGCGTTGGGCATCAAAACATGGGATATGTACGACAATGTAGTGGGAGCGTTTGGGGGAAAACTGGGTTCACTTTTTGCCGTCGGTGGCGACGAAATGCTGAAAGGCGGAAACAACAAGGCCAGCCGTTTCAAACCGGTTGTCAAGTTTATCGGACCTTTCGAACTGAAAAAAGGAAAAACAGGCACACATAAACTTGCCTTGCCAATGTATGTCGGTTCGGTACGTGTCATGCTCGTAGCAGGGCAGGACGGAGCATACGGAAAGACCGAAAAAACTGTGCCGGTTCGCACTCCGCTGATGGTGTTGCCCACCTTGCCGCGCGTTATCAGCACGGGAGAAGAAATTTCCATGCCAATAAACATATTTGCTATGGAAGAAAAAGTGAAAAACGTAACAGTCACCGTAGAAACAACAGGAAAATTGCAGCTATCTGAAGGAAAATCAAAAACGCTAACATTTGCAAAACCAGGCGACGAAATGCTCTATTTCACCCTGAAATCCGGTGCGACAACCGGCGTGGAAAAAGTTACCGTCACCGCCGCCGGAAATGGAAACAAAACGACGGAAACCATCGAAATAGATATTCGCAACCCAAATCCTGCCATCCTGCTCATGGAGAATAAACTGCTTGCCGCCGGAAGCGAAACGGAATTTTCGTATGCTTTCAGCGAAACTTCAAACGGAAACTGGGGCATTCTGGAAGTTGCGCGTATCCCGTCGGTTGATATTTCCCGAAGATTTAACTATTTAAACTATTACCAGCACGACTGTTCTGAACAGCTCACCTCAAAAGCATTCCCCTTGCTGTTTGTTTCACAGTTTAAAGACGTGACAAAAGAAGAGGCGGACGCAATCGGCACAAATATACGTGAAGCCATCAAACGCCTCTACGGACGTCAGCTGGCCAACGGCGGATTCGTATACTGGCCGGGATATTCCGAAGAAAATGAATGGATAACATCGTATGTCGGCAATTTTTTACTCGAAGCGCAACTGCGTGGTTATGACGTCAATCAAGGCGTGTTGAATAAATGGAAAACTTATCAGCAAAAAAAGGCGCAAAACTGGATTCCCGATCCTTCTGGACGCTGTAGTCAGTCCGACCTGCAACAGGCTTACCGCCTCTACACACTTGCCTTGTCGGGTAGTCCCGAACAGGGAGCCATGAACCGAATGAAAGAAACAGCCGGTCTGTCAGTTGTTGCAAAATGGCGGCTGGCGGCTGCATACGCTGTAACCGGCAAGACAAAGCCTGCCAGTGAAATCATCTTCAATGCAAAAACAGCGGTCGATACGTATTCTTGCGGACAGACATTTGGTTCCTCCGGACGCGACGAGGCCATGATTCTGGAAACGCTGACGCTGATTGGCAATCTCCAGCAGGCGTTCAAACAGGCACAGACCGTATCGCGCAATCTTTCCCGTGAACATTATTTCAGTACGCAGTCAACGGCATTTTCTCTTGTTGCGATGGGACGGCTTGCAGAAAAAATTACGAAAGGATTCATTGATTTCACCTGGACACTCAACGGGAAACAGCAAACAGCAGTAAAAACCGCAAAACCTGTTTATCAGGCATCCATGCCAGTGAAAGTTGGTGAAGGTCGTATTGCCTTGAAAAATACCGGCAGCGGCGACTTGTATGTAAGTTTCGTTTCACGCATGCAACCGTTGAACGACACCTTACCTGCTGTTTCTAACAACCTGTCACTGAACCTCGCTTATGCCGATTTGTCCGGAAACGCAATCCGAATTGAACAGTTGAAGCAAGGTGCAGATTTCACGGCCACCGTCCGCGTATCGAACACCAGTGCAAACGATTATACCGATTTGGCATTGACGCATATCTTGCCGTCGGGCTGGGAAGTTTTCAATGAACGCCTGACATTGCAAGATGCTGGCGCCTCATCAGTAAGCCAGAATTACACTTACCGAGACATCAGAGACGACCGCGTGCTGACCTATTTCGACCTTCCACGCGGCCAAACCAGAACCTTCACTATAAGATTGCAAGCCTCATACTGCGGTTCGTTCACGCTTCCGGCTATCCTTTGCGAAGCCATGTACGACACTTCGGCGCAAGCCCGAACAACTGCAGGAAAAGTGAAAGTGGAGAAATGAGATTAGCAATTAGCAATTAGCAATTAGCAATTAGTAATTGCTAATTGCTAATATACTTAGAAAAAAAATAGTTAATTTGCATGTTGATTTAAATAATTATCAACTACTCGAAATGGCATAAAAATACGAAAATTAAATTATTAATATTAACCGCTCGAAAGGACAAAAACTAAACATTAAACCATTAAATTATGTCAAAAAGCAAAAAGCAAAATCCACAAAAACAAGTATTCATGTCGCCTGAAAATTATATCAGGCAAAAATCGCGCAACTTGCCGATTGTTAAATGTTCAATCAATAAAGGCTGGGAA
>JAITHZ010000115.1 GCA_031279795.1 Bacteroidales bacterium | reverse complement strand
TTATGAATTATGAATTATGAATTAAGAATTAAGAATTAAGAATTAAGAATTAAGAATTAAGAATTAAGAATTAAGAATTAAGAATTAAGAATTAGGAATTAAGAATAGGAATTAAGAATTAGGAATTAGGAATTAAGAATTAAGAATTAGGAATTAGGAATTAAGAATTAAGAATTAGGAATTAGGAATTAGGAATTAGGAATTAAGGCCACCACCATTAATCATTAATCATTAATCATTAATAATCTTTTCTTCTATTTTCTTAATAATGAGATTGTAATTCAATTGCGAAAAACAAGCGTAATCGCGACGATAACACAGTTTGTTTCCGTAAACCGAACAAGGGCGGCAGGAGAGGTTTAGCTGTAAGGCATTTTCCTGCAATTGCCGCCAACCGTAAAAGCCGACAAAAGGATGCGTGGCTCCCCAAATTGAAACTACGGGCGTCAGCACAAGCGAAGCCAGATGCATATTTGCCGAATCCATCGACAGCATCACGTTGAGGTTATCCATAAGAATCAGTTCGTCGCCCAAGCCGGACAATTTTCCTGCAACCAGCTTTGTATTAGCGTACTTCAATTCCCATGCCTCCAGCATTTCTTTTTCTTTTTTCCCATTTCCAAAGAGAAAAAGCGTAATATCTTTTTGCTTACTGAAATGAGCCACAATTTTTTCCGTCAGTTCTGCTGGATAAATTTTCCCCGCATGTTTAGCAAATGGAGCTATTCCAATCCATTTCCCGTTTTTTTCGCCAGTAAAATGGCAAATCCGTGTGTAATCGCTTTTTGCTTTGTGTGGGAAAAGCGAAATAAAGTTTGTTTCGGCAGGGAGGTTTAACTTCGTGAATACATCCTGATAACGGGCAAAAGAAGTTTTCAATTGATGCAGATCTTTATTTTTCCGTCGGGTAAGTTTTCGTTTTTCCTGCCTGCCTTTATGAATACAGACGGTCGATGCCCCCCATAAACGAAACAGCAAGCGGAGAAGTTTCGTCCGCAAGACATCGTGCAAATCGGCAACCACATCAACATTTTGCTGTTTCAATTGCCAGAAAAGCCGGAAAATGCCAGCAATTCCTCCATGCTCGCTTTTGAGATAAGCTGGAATAAAAGTCACATTATCAGGCATATAATCAAAAAGGGGCGACATAAATTCACGTGATACAACGGTAAAATTCGTTTCAGGATAGTTGCGAGCTACAGAATCAATAACGGGAACAGTCATGGCCACATCGCCAATAGCCGAAAACCGGATTACCAGAATATTCATTTTGTCAATAATAAACAGTACTTATTTTTGGCTACGGTACAGTACAGGATTCAGTGCAGGGTCGTTGTACATTTTCATCTGCTTGTAAACCTTCATGTATTTTCGGCCAGCTTCAATATCAGCCAACAGTTGGTCGACAGCTGTAGAAAGGTCATTTTGCTGTTCCAGCAGTACGGCAAGTTTCTGCTCACATTGAGCGATATGCTCCCGCGAAGCGTCGGCACGCAGAGTTTCCTGTTTCATGTGGTAGATTTTCAGCACAAGAATCGAAAGTCTGTCAATTGCCCAAGCAGGGCTTTCCGTATTTACAGTCGCATCCGGTTCAGGAGGAACCAAGCTGTATTTGTCCAAAAAGTAGCTGTCAATCAGTTCTACCAATTCCGTGCGCTCCTGATTTGAACGGTCGATACGCCGTTTTATTTTCAAGGCTTCCACAGCATCAATTTCGGGATTGCGGATAATATCTTCCAGATGCCACTGAACAGCATCAATCCAGTTTTTCAGAAAAAGGCAATATTCAATGGATTTTTCGGGATAAGGAATTTCTACCGACGCATCTACATCGTCTTTCGCGTGATAACAGGAAGTTGCCTCTGCAAATATTTTATTAGAAACAGCGCTAAACTGCATTAGGTTTACTTTCTTCATCGTTACTGTTTAGGCCGTTTTGAATGATATCCGTAATAATACTTATAACCGTATTTGTAGCGAGCATAACCATATTTCTTTTTGTTAAATTCGGTTGCATTCAGCAATACATACAGATTAGTTAATCGTTTTTCTTCGTAAATATTGTTAATGAAAGAAACCGTTTCCTTTGGGGTAACATTTTCCCGTGTAACATAAACAAACATGTCGGAAATACGATTTAGCAGGAAAGTGTCGGAAACCAGACCAATAGGCGCCGTGTCCACCACGATCATATCGTATTTGGCGCGAAGCGCCAGCATTGCATCATCCAGGCGTTGCGAAACCAGCAGTTCATTCGGGTTTGGCGGAACGGAACCAGATTGCAGGAGCGACAGATTTTCGTGGAAAGGCGTGCCGATGATAAGCGAATCCAAGTCGTCGGTATCACCCGACAGATAGGAAGTTATTCCGATAGTACGCTTCACCCCCAGATTTTGAGCAATCTTTGGATTACGAATATCCAGCCCGATCAGTATCACTTTTTTGTTCATCAAGGCATAACTCATGGCCAGATTAATGCTGACAAAGGTTTTCCCTTCTCCGGCCAGCGTTGAAGTAACAAGAATAACCTTTTTTTCGGTATTTCCGATAACGAAGTTAATGCTGTTACGTAAGGCTCGGAAGAGTTCAATGATAGATGAATTAACATTTTTCCGCACCACAACAGTTGAATTATCAACACTTTTGGATATTTCTCCGATGAAAGGCACCAGCAGAATTTTCATCAAGTCTTCACGGCTTTCGATTCGGGTTCGAAAAAAGTCACGGATTACAATAACTCCGATTGGGATAAATAATCCGGCAAGTATGGAATACATCATCATTTTCTGCCTGTTAGGAGAAATGGGGAAATAGCTGACAACTGGTTCAGTAATAATTTTTGCTTTAGGAGAAATTGCCGCCTGCGCGAGAGCCGTTTCTTCCCGCTTGCGCAAGAGATAGGTATACAAATCGACTTTTACCGATTGTTGGCGTGTGATTTCTTCCAGTTTTCTGTCCAGCACCGGGACTTCCATAGCGCGCGCCTGCGTAAGTCGCTGCTGCTGTCGCAAATTATCAATGGATAGCATTGCTCTTTTCCGGATGTTGGCAATGCTTTGAAGGATGATTCCCCGCAACGATTCGATGTCCTTGCTTGCTTGAATAAATGCCGGATTAATGTCTTTAGACGCGCCGAATAACTTGGTTCGGGTGAGTACCGCATCATTATAGCGTTCAATAAGATGCGCCGTTGATGCGTCGGACAAGGGAATCGACGGCAAGGTAAGGCTTTTGTCAGATTCCGAACTTGCAAGCATTTTTTCGACATCTCCCAGCAGAATCAATTCCGCCTGTATATCGGTTATTTGCTGTTCGCTGATATTTGTACGTTGAGTGTAAGTGTTTGATGTTGATACTAAATCGGTGATACCATGTATTTTACGGAAATCTTCAGCGCGAGTAGCTTCCTCTGCCAATTCTTTGGAAATCGCTTCGATACGAGCATTGATAAAAGTAGATGTTTCTTTGGAAACGAATATTTTATCCTGCCGTGTTTCTTCGTTGTACACCTCAATCAGTTTCAGCAGGAAATCGCGGCATTTCACCGGGTGCTGCCCGAAAATGGCCACGCCAAGCAGTGTGGAATTTTCGCTTGCTTCTTCAACAGAGAGCTGACTTGCATACGACCATGAAGAAATTCTTGGGTTTATCACATCAACAATAATGTTGTTTTCGGGCATTTCAAAACCCTTTTTCATGTCGATGAGGTATTTTGAATTAGCTTCCGGCAATTCCAGTATAATTGGCATGTCGGCTCTTTTAATCAAATATGTTCTTCCAAAAACAGTTACCTCAAACTGGTCATTCAAAGGCGCAAATTCAAAGCGGACATTTTCGATAGAATCTGGGTCTCGCCCTTCAGTATGTACATAAAGCGGACAATCGCCTTTGTACAGTTCTTTGTTGGCCATACCAAACTTTCCTTTAAGGTAATAAGTCGAACACAAATCCAGTTCTTTTATTACTTTACAGCTCAGGTCGGGCGAAGTTAATACGGCAATTTCATTTTCCATATTGGAACGCGCCATACCCGCCATTTCGAGCATAAATTCATCCGAGCCACTGCGCGCATCTTTTATCAATACCAATTCATTGGAACTGTAAAGCGGAGTAGCTTCATAAATTTTATAAATTCCGTAAGAAAAACAGAAAGCCACAGACAGAATAAACCATTGCCAATGCGCCAGAAGTTTGAATAAAAAATCTTTCAAGTCTATTTCATGTTCCTTGCTTGCCGTTTTGACTGTTGATGAGAGATTGTTCGGGCTGTTTGCAATATCCGGCTTTGTTACAATTTCTGACATAATCTTACTTGATATTATTTATTTTTAACCAGTCCGACATAAGTAATAACCGCCGTCATAACCGACGACAGCAACCATATTGACGACTGCAGGGTATTCATGACCCACGTAGACTGACTCAAGGCAACTTGTGCAGCAGGCTGCACATAAACCAGATCATTCTGTTGCAGGTAGTAGAGCGATGGGTAAAGGATTAGATTTTTATCCTGCAAATCCACCACAAAGATACTGATTTCACCGTCGCCATTTTGCCGCAATATCTTGACATTGTCTCTTCGTCCGGTGATTGCCAAATCGCCGGCGCGCGCCAATGCTTCGTAAATCGTACAGTTTTCGCGGTCGATAGTAAATGTTCCTGGCGCTCTTACTTCCCCTATCACTGTTATTTTATAATTAATAAATTTCACTTTTACCAGCGGCTGTTCCGCAAGATATTTCGGGTAAAGGAGGCTCTTGATCAGTTCCTGTACTTCAAAGCGCGTCATTCCTTCCACGCGGATACGCCCCAGAGTCGGAAGTTCGATATAACCGTCGCTCTCCACAATATATTCCATGTCACCCACGCGGAAAGGTTCGGTTGCAGCCGCCACTTTAGAGGTTATCACGATAGAAAGCATATCTTTTGGCATTATTTTGGCTTCGTAAACCATAGCTGCCGCTTTCAGTTTGCTTTGCGGTAAATCTTCGACATTTTTCAGATAAGGCAACTTACCTGGCGTCAAGCAACTTGACAACAAAAGCATCATAAACAGAGACAATAAAACAATCCGAGAATGTATTTTCATTTTTGATTCATTTTTTATAAACATCCAGCCAATTGAAATCTGCAGGTTGATTTGGCTACAAAGGAACATTTTTTTTTTGTATTGGCAAAATAAATTTTGATATTAAACATCTTTAACAATGATGAATACTGAAAATAGTTTCTGTAAATTTTTGTTTTCCCTGGCCTCCTCTCCTACCCTGCCCTACTCCATCTAATTAACTCAACTTTAATAGATTAAAGTCTTATTTAATCAATCCAACTTATCAAAATGGCGCCACAAATCGCAACAATTTGTGGCGCCAGACAAAAAAACGAACAAACACCTATTTTTACTGTACTGCCAGAATTTTTATACCTTTTGAGAAATTGGTGCCGAACGGAGGCGCGATACCTGTGGCAGAAGAGGAGGAAGAATAATTATGCTCAGCTCCCAAGACTCCTGTACCAGTAGCGGTTGGCGGGCGCTGTATAATCAGGCGAATACGGTCGCCAGTAGACACAGTCAATAACACAGGCGGGATATTCAAGGTTTGACGATAAACCGCACCAATCCCTACCCAAACCATTCGAACGGAAGAGTAATCTATCCACGTAGTTGTACTGGGGTATCTTGCCACCTGTAAAGTAGCATTCAGCAAGCTGGCGTCACTGCCAGCAGTATTATATCTTGGAGCATAAGAAACGAAAGCGGATATTTCAAATATTCCATCGTTTTGGGCTATAAAACAGTCGTCGGCATCGTTAAAAGTCACCAAATTGTTAAAAATTTGGTCTCCCGGGCTCCAAGCCACTTTATACGCACTACCGGTATTGATAGTTGAAGCAATATTTGTAGATTCATCGCCAGACTGAAAAAAAGTCATTGCGGCAGGTATTACCGAAGCCAAACCTAATTTTCCTGTATTTACATTAACAGTAACAGCCTTTGAATCAGTCTGACTTTGCAGGCCTGTAATTAAAAGGCCTTTGTCGGCAGCGCTACCGGAACTGTTTGCAATGTCAAACTTAAGTTGCTGGGTACCGGCGTCTACTGTAACAGCAGTGGAGGCGTTTGTAAGCGCTCCGCCCCATTTCAGATGCGAGTTCGAGAGCGTCAACCCGTTGTCGGCAGTTTGTACCAGATCTCGAGCATGCTTGTGTTCGCGCCATTCTGCACCGTCCCACACATACAGTCCTTTGGAAAACGTAGTATTAGCAGTGAGGTTGTAAACAATCAGTCCTGCATGCTTTTCCTTGATTTTTGTAGTGGCGTTGTTAGTCCAGTCAGGGTCGGTTGTGGCAATGAACGGCTCAAGGGTGGTTGCACTCACAAGCTTAACGCGGGGGATTATCAAGCCCCCCTTGGTTGAAGTTACATTATCGCCATCTGCCTGCTGGGTTGCCAATTCCAATAATGCTGCCTTTTGAGGTTCAACATCTGCCCCGATAGTAACCTGCGCACTGAGGCTCCCAATCGGTAGCAATACGCTCAAGATTATAATATTTTTCTTCATTGTAAAAAACAAATAATATTAAAACAATTAATTTAAAAATTTATTGATTATCGTATCCATTTTATTTTATTGCAATAGTAATTACTTTTTATTGCAATTTTTATTTATTGCAATAATTGCAATACATTTTTTTTGTACAACAATTTTCTGATAACCGGTGCAAAGGTAATATATCATATTGCTATTGTAAATGTTGGATCTATTCCTCTTGTAAAAAACCAACTGATTTACGAAATCAGTTGGTATTTTTTACTGATTATCAGTCCTATATCTATATTATCTGATTTCGTAAATCAGTTGATTGATTATAAAATTTAAGCATGTATTTTTTTTATCAAAAATAATTCAATATCTTTGCAGCGCGAATTTTAGGATATAAGTAGAAAAGTAGTGCGCAAAACAATTTTTTGCATAAGCTATTCGAAAATAATTTATAATTTATTATAATATTTTTTGAATTTATAAATGAGATACAGCCATACAGCCAGGGAAAAAACACTAAAACAATTTTCGCTCATTTTTTTATATTTTATTATTGT
>JAITHZ010000042.1 GCA_031279795.1 Bacteroidales bacterium | reverse complement strand
TAAAGATCATTTATCGGGCCTTGCATTTCCTGAGCTTCTTTGTAGCTGAGTTCGTTCGACTTTTGCTGCAGGTTAAATCCTTCGTTGTAGTACAAACGGCCGATGCCGGCTATGGCGCGGGTATAGTTCGGATCAATTTTCAAGGCTTCCTCAAAGGCGGCCAGCGCTTTTTCGTTGTCTTTCAGTTCTGTTTCGTACAAATCGCCTTTTACACGCCAATATTCTGGGACAGTGGGGTTTTGCTCAATAGCTTCGTCGAGGTATTCAACTGCTTTGTCTATTTGTCGGGCGTTGATGTAAACATTGATCATGTTTTCAAGGAAAAAACGGTTCTTGGGGTATTGTATCAGACCTTCTTTTAAGGTTTCCAGGTATTTGACGCTATCGCCAATTGTCTGATAGTTTTGCGCCAGAGAAGCATACACGTTTTCTCTTTCGTAGTCTTTGGTTTTCAGTTCGACGAGAAGTTCGTTGGCGTCCGCATAATTTTTGTCGTTGGTAGCTGCATACGCCGCATAAAACATAATCTCGTAATATGTGCTGTCGGTGTTCAGTTTATTTTTTTCTTTGGCAAAGATTTCCAACTTCGGAATGTCCAAAAAGATTTTGAACATCTTGTAGGATTTGCCATATTCCCGAAGGTCGAAAAAATGTGCCCCGACATTTACATAACTTGGCTGGTCAATTTTCAGCGGGTCTTTAACTTTTTTGGTAAACTTGTCACTGGTTTTTCCTTTTTCGTTCGGAATTTTTTCCAGTTCAATTACTTTCAGGAAGTGATCGTACAAGTTTGTTAACGCTGTGTACATCACAGGATAATCGGGTGTGCCGCCGACAATCTTCTTTTTGTTTTCCGAATCAAAAATTTTGTCGGCAAGTGAGCCGGCTACAAACCATGTTTCGGGATTGTCTTTCGTTTCTGCATCCGACAGAGCGCTTTCCATCAGTGTTTGCGCTTCCGTAAAATTCGGATTTTCATCTAATAAAATGTCTTTTACTGTTTTAACATTCTTTTTTTGCGCAAATGCTATACCGGTGATCAGACATAAGAGGAATAAAAATACATTTTTTTTCATGACAACTAATTTTTGTGTTTATTAATTAAATGTTATTCAACAACTTCATTTATGTTTTCATCATTGTTGGGTAAATCAGGCGTTTCCGTGCTGTTGGGAGTTTCCACATCATCACCGTTTTCCGATGCTACTTTGCATACAGACGCGATTTCGTCATTCCTTTTTTCAAGATTTATCAGCCTGACGCCTTGTGTGAAACGTCCTTGAACCCGTACATTTGCGACCTTTAACCGGATGGTTACACCCGATTTGTTGATTATCATCAGGTCGTTTTCTTCTGTTACGCTTTTGATAGCAACGAGTTTGCCTGTTTTTTCCGTTACGTTCAGGGTTTTAACGCCTTTTCCGCCTCGGTTGGTGATGCGGTAAACGTCTTCGCCATCTTCATCTGTCAACAGTGTCCGTTTGCCGTATCCTTGCTTGGATACCACCATAATGGTTTCTTTCTTAATGTCTTTCATGCAAATCATACCGATTACTTCGTCAGCTCCGTCGTCGTCGAGTGTCATGCCTCTAACGCCGGTTGCGGTGCGTCCCATTTCGCGGACGGCGCTTTCGTGGAAGCGGATTGCCCGTCCATTGCTGTTAGCCATAAGAATCTGGTTGTTTCCGTCGGTCATGCGTACCTGAATAACCTGATCGTCTTCGCGAATGGTGATGGCATTTACTCCGTTTTGGCGTGGACGCGAGTAGGCTTCGAGCGAGGTTTTTTTGATGATGCCTTTTTTCGTGCAGAAAAGTAGGTAATGCGAGCGGTTAAAAGTCTCGTCGTTCAACATTTTCACTCGAATGAAGGCATTTACTTTGTCGTTGCCGTCAATATTCAGCAGGTTTTGAATGGCGCGTCCTTTTGTGTTTTTTGCCCCTTCGGGTATTTCGTAGACTTTCAGCCAGTAACAACGTCCTTTTTGGGTGAAAAACAGTATTGTATTGTGCATTGATGCTGGGTAGATGTATTCCAGAAAATCTTCGTCGCGGGTTTCACTTCCTTTTGACCCTACTCCGCCTCTGTGCTGGGAACGAAATTCCGAGAGTGGAGTCCGTTTTATGTAACCAAGATGTGAAATGGTGATAATCATTTCTTCGTCGGCATAAAAATCTTCCGGATTAAAATCTTCCGATGAATAAATGATTTCCGACCGGCGTTTGTCTCCGTATTTGTCGCGGATTTCAATTAATTCATCCTTAATAATTTGCATACACAGCTCATCGTCTGTCAGAATTTGATTGAGATAGTCAATCAGCTTCAGGATTTCTTCGTATTCGGCGCGGAGTTTTTCCTGCTCCAGTCCTGTGAGTTGGCGCAATCGCATTTCAACAATGGCTCGTGCCTGAATCTCACTCAGGTTGAAGCGTTCCATCAAGCGTTCACGCGCTGTTTCCGGATTTTGTGAAGAACGGATAATTGCGATTACTTCGTCGATATTGTCACTGGCAATGATGAGGCCTTCAAGGATGTGTGCCCGTTTTTGCGCTTCGTTCAGTTCGTATTTTGTCCGTCGGATAACTACTTCGTGGCGATGTTCCACGAAATAGTGAATAAGCTCTTTCAGATTCAGTGTCTTTGGACGTCCTTTTACCAGTGCTATGTTGTTTACGCTGAACGACGATTGCAAAGCGGTCATCTTGTAAAGTTTGTTCAGAACTACGCTGGAATTGGCGTCACGCTTGATGTCAATAACAATGCGCATTCCCTGCCGGTCGGATTCGTCGTTGACATTCGAGATGCCGTCGATTCTTTTTTCTTCGACCAGATCGGAAATGTATTTGATTAATTCGGCTTTATTAACAAGGTATGGTATTTCGGTGACAACAATTTTTTCTCGGTTGTTATCCATTTCGATTTCGGCTCTGGCTCGCATAATGACGCGCCCTCGTCCGGTTTCGTAGGCTTCCCGAACACCCTCAAGTCCGTAGATATATCCGCCAGTCGGGAAGTCGGGCGCTTTGATATGAAGCATCAGGCCTGCTGTGTCAATCTCGTGATTATCAATGTATGCAATGGTTGCGTTGATTACTTCCGTGAGGTTGTGGGTTGGCATGTTGGTAGCCATTCCAACAGCAATTCCCGATGCGCCGTTTATCAGCAAATTCGGAACTCGGGTTGGTAAAACGGTTGGCTCCTTTAAGGTGTCGTCGAAGTTTAACTGAAAATCGACTGTATCCTTGTCAATGTCTTTCAGCATTTCTTCGGCTATTTTGCTCAACCTCGCTTCGGTATATCGCATGGCTGCCGGCGAGTCGCCATCGACCGAACCGTAATTGCCCTGCCCGTCAACAAGCATGTAACGCAACGACCATTCCTGAGCCATTCGCACCATTGCAAAATATACTGAACTGTCGCCGTGAGGGTGATATTTCCCCAACACTTCTCCAACAATTCTGGCGGATTTTTTATATGGCTTGTCCGATGTATTGCCTAACTCGTTCATTCCAAACAACACACGACGGTGAACCGGCTTAAAGCCATCCCGTACATCGGGCAACGCCCGCGACACAATCACCGACATTGAATAATCAATGTACGATGATTTCATTTCATCTTCGATATTAATTTTTATAATTCTATCTTGTTCAATCATTTAAAAGAAAAAATTGGTTAGTTTCCATTCTTTTGAAAATTCCCGCTAAGGTAGTGTTTTTTCTTGAAGTGAGAAAAATATTTCGATAGAAAAACTGAAAATAAAATGTAAATATGTAAATATTTCGCCGAAAAAACTGATTTTTTTTAATTACGAATTAGCGTTTAATTCTTAATTCTTAATTCTTATTCTCAGACCTCCAGAAGTGGCGCAAACTAACTTGTCGTATTTTTCGAATAAATCTCATTGATTTAAAAACCTCATTTTTACCTTATTCAAAATAACAAAACAACCTCAGTATTCATGTGGCGTCCTCTCAAACAAACCTCATTACCTCATTGTTCAATCCGGTTGGTATAATGAGGTAATGAGGTTTTGGGCAAATATCTTCTATGCTACTAAGGTTGTTTTGTTCTGAAAATGAGGGGGAAATGAGGTTTTTTCAGCATCGCCCCTACGGTGCCCTAATTCGTAATTCGTAATTGAAAAATGAGGTTTTTTCTGCAAAACATATACGTCTGAATTAATTTAATAAGGGAGAGAGCATTCGAGCCATTAGCTAAGGGCGCTCGAAAAAATGAGGGTTTCAAAACTCCACTGAAATCATAATAAATTACTGTATTCCCGACATTGATTTTGCGACAGTAATGTTTGCGCTATGTTTTTCATAAATAACTATATATCAATAGTAAAAGTACTCCCACTTCTGGAGTTCT
>JAITHZ010000365.1 GCA_031279795.1 Bacteroidales bacterium | reverse complement strand
AATTTTGCGCAAATGGGGCGGTAAATTAGATTACAACTGTTTAATCGACAGCCTGGAGGTTTTCAAATCATATCTTAAACGTGTGAAAAAAGAATACACATTTGAAGAACTTTTCACCAAATATGCACAGGCAACCTTTTTACTTTACGACGGAGGCGGCATTGGTACAGGTTTTTTCATCAACAGCGACGGGCTGGCAATTTCCAATGCCCATGTGCTGAATCACCGCTCCGACCTCTCAACAGTTAAGGTGTATGTGTGGGATTCCAAAGGCGAAGTAGCCGAACACAGAATTTGGACTGTCGATAAAATCCTGAAAGAACGGTATGTCGGCGAAATAGGCAAAGACGACTGGGTGATTTTTCAAATCCGGAAAACTGAAAGCGAAAAGTTTATTTACTACAACATCGGCGACATCAGCAAAGACCCGATACGGCAGGGACAGGAAATTGCCGTGCTGGGTAATCCCAAAGGGAAAAATGGCAATTTTACCAACGGTACTGTCAATAATATAGAAGGTAACCTGGTGACTATCAGCGCCGATATAAATCTCGGAAACAGTGGCGGGCCGGTTATTAACAAGTTTGGCGAAGTCATTGGAATTGCCACATGGATTAACAATCAGGTGGTATCGGCTGTTTATGAAAACGATTTCAGCAAACACAATTATGCTTTCAACATTCAGCCGGTACGGGAAGTCTTAAACGAAATTGGCGTATTCTATGGAGGTAAATGATAGACTCAAGTCATACATTGTCAGGATGTTGGTGAAAGACGTGGCTTTTGACCCCCAAAGCAGTACCTATGCTGTGAGGCAAAAATCATTGAGCGACGCCGAATGGAACGCACTCCTTGCCGAAGCTGCCAAATACAGCATTTCAGAGGATCTTTTGCGAACGATAGTTGCAGACATTGACAAAGAAACCACTTTTTCGCCGCAAATTGACATGCTGTATTCAATTGATCCGAGCAAAATAAAAGTTGGACAGCACTTGAAATTCTGGGGAAAATCGGAAACGCACGGTATGGCGATTCTGGAGTTGATGTGCATTGCTCGAAACCGCTTTCTGGTGCTGGATAGCGGTCGACACATTCTACAGAAGGAAGATATTGTCGCAAGTGTAACAATGCCTTGGAATGCTGGTTATGTAGTGGATTTCAACGTAATCCGCAATGGGAGACCTTATCCCGACAGCAATCACCATTACCGCACCCGGCCACTGGAGAAAATCGAACTGCTAAATCCTGCCGTGATTTATGAATTTTTAGACCGTCCGGACGAAGACGAAGAACAGGCAGTTAGCCAAAATTTATCAGGATATTCACTGATAATAAATGACTTGCAGATTGCGGCGCTGGCTGACGATAATTCAATAAAAAGCAAGTACGGCGAAGAAATTCAATGCATGGGAACTGTCTATCTGAAAGCCAGAATCCTCTACACAGCGTTCCGAAATGAAAAGGTAAAATTGGGCGTCAATTTGTACGATGCCACTGGTAAATTGCGGATCGGAAAAGTGAAAGAACACACATTTTACAACGAAATCGAACTGAACGATTCCGGTGTCAGCGAACTCTCCGGCCTGAAAGACAGGAACAATTCCTACTGGCCGAAAGGAGAATATCGCTATGAAGTTTGGATCGATAATAACATGCTTATTTCTAAATCTTTTGTGATACAATGAAACAAAACGAAACCAATTTGGAAAAACTGTTGTTTATCATTAAAGAGGGCATTCGCACATCTTCTCTGGAAAACAACTATCCGACGCTGAAAAAACATGTCAGCGACAGTGCTGTTTCGTCATATACCCTGCACGCGCTGATTAGCTTCTATCAGGATTTGGCACAGAACCCTGACGACAGTAACCTGTTGAGCATCACGGCTTCTGATTTTGTAAAAATAAACGAAAATATTAATAAAGAAGAAAATTTGCAACCCCCAACTCCAGCCGATAACAGCGATAATCAAATCACAACTAAAAGCAGAAAAAAAGGATGCTTCAAAACATTGTTGATAGTGGCTGTTGTGCTGTGTGTCTTGGGTTGGATTTATCTGTTTTTTGGAAATTACAGGAAAGACATTCCCCACCCAGAGGCGAGCAAGACGGAGGCAAGATCGTCCGGCGCACAGTCGGCGCCGCCCAAACCCGCTTCTGAAGACTGGCTAAGCAAATGTACGCAAATTGAAGAACGGGCACAGAATGCTTTCAGACAGCAGGACTATCAATTGGCAAAAAAAGAATACAAATCCGCACTGTCGCTTGTTCGCCGCAACCGCTACAACAGCGATAAAGAACGGGAGTTGATGCGGCAAGTAGCTACCTGCGACGTGCAAATTGGGCAAGCCAAAAAAACGCAACAAGATGAACAAATGGTACAATTGAACACTGTTGGCGACAAATATCTCGCAGGCAAGGTATACAGCAAAGCATGTGAAAAATACAGTGATGCCAACAGAATAAAACATACTTCACATGGCTATAATCAATTTAATCTATTGATAAAAAGGCAATTATCAATTGAAGGCGGAAAACGGACATCCGATATTGAACAACTGGAAAAGTATAGAGACCGGCTGGAATAGTTGAGAATTGAGAGTTGAGAGTGAAGTTAAGGTTCCATTAGCTCTGAAAGAGCGTAATCAATAGCGT
Organism: Bacteroidales bacterium; assembly: GCA_031279795.1. GTDB lineage: Bacteria > Bacteroidota > Bacteroidia > Bacteroidales > WRGA01 > WRGA01. The sequence continues at coordinate 275 of JAITHZ010000365.1, read as the reverse complement.
AGGGCAACGCCATACGAATTTGATACCGGACTATATCCGGTAAGCCCTGAAAGGGCGTAATCAACTTATAACGGATTTTACTTGGATATAACTTTAATCAACAGACACATAGCCACATTTATTTACCGTCCTGTTGCTAAATATCCATATAATATATTGTTTTTCAGCAATATATACAATATACGTCTTTTCAGCAAAATATCAATGCAAAGGTAAACAAAATTTCGCAGACAAAATCATGATTTCGTTAAATACTTATAATCAAATACATGAAA
>JAITHZ010000358.1 GCA_031279795.1 Bacteroidales bacterium | reverse complement strand
ATCTTGACAATTCGTTCATTTTCATAAACTTCAACTTCTTTCCGTAACTTGCGAATATTCTCAATTTTTTGCTGCAGCAATTCTTCCAGCATCCGTCCTTCCTGCTTTCGGAAATCTGTCAACCGCTCTACAGCCTGCTTGATGGTTTGATTCACAACCGCCCATTCGGCATCGTCCAATACCTGCAAATCGGGTTTCAGTACATCCGGCAGGCGTAATATAGCGCCAAACCAATCATTAGGTAAATCGACATGCAACTGTTCGGTCAATTGTTTTATCTGCAGAAAACAACTCCTGAAAACTGCCTGGTTAATCTGCGAACCGGCCTCTTGTCCGGTTTCTTCGGCATAAACAGTGAGGTCAATCTTTCCGCGTTCCAGCAATTGCGAAAGTAAAAACCGGATTTCCATTTCCTTTTCTCGATAAATAACGGGAAGCCGCGTAGTTAAATCCATCTGTTTGCTGTTCAGTGATTTAACTTCAACTGTGATTTTGCGGGACGAAAGTTCGACAGTTGCTTTTCCGTATCCTGTCATTGATTGTAACATATTAATCGCAATATTAATTAAATTATACTAATGAGCTATAAAAGCAATTTGATTTATGGGAAAACATATTCTTGGTTACGAACATTCTGTAATTCGGGAACTTAACGTTCTACGACATCCGGTTTTTATAATCGCTGTACTGGAACTGCCGGTAGAGATTAAACTTGTTGTCGATCGTCCATATTCCGATAGAAGGATGCTGAATACCGTTGAACATGGTCGTTTTCACGGTCGTATAGTGAATCATGTCTTCGAATATAATTTTATCGCCCACCTTCAAGGGCTTGTCAAACGACCAGCAACCAGCATAATCGCCAGCCAGACAGCTGTTTCCACCCATGCGGTAGGTCGGTTTGTCCGCCGTTTCGTCCGTCGCATGGCGAATAGTCGGCTTGTAGGGCATTTCCAGACAATCGGGCAAATGGCAGGTAAACGAAATGTTCAGTATCGCTGTCGCCATTCCGTCATTGACGACAATATCCACGACGTCGGCCACCAAGACCCCTGTTTGCCAGAGAAAAGCGCTTCCTGGTTCAAGAATGATTTCCACATTCGGATGCCGTTGTTTAAATTCCGTCAGCAGCGATATTAAATGTTCCACATCATAATCCTGGCGCGTCATCAAGTGTCCGCCGCCCATGTTCAGCCAGCGAATTTGCGGCAGGAAGCGTCCGAATTTTTCCTCAACAGCCGTTAGCGCTTTCTCCAAATCGTACGATGACGATTCGCACAACACATGAAAATGCAATCCTTCGACGCCTTGCGGCAGTTCCGGCAAATTGGCAGCCAGCATTCCCAGTCGCGACTGCGGCGAGGCTGGATTGTACAAATCGGTTGCCACAAGCGAACACTCGGGATTAATGCGCAGCCCGCAGGAAATTTTTTCGGGATGACGTGCAATAGCGTTCTGAAAACGTTCGTATTGCGTGAGCGAATTGAAAGTGATATGGCTGCTGTACTTCAATATGCTCGGGAAATCCGATTCGGTGTATGCCGGCGAATAGGTGTGCGCTTTACTGTCCATTTCTTCCCATGCCAGCTGCGCCTCGTAAATGGAACTCGCTGTCGAACAGGGAATGTATTCTCGGATAATGGGAAATGCTTTCCATGTAGCAAATGCCTTGAATGCAAGAATAACAGTTATATTTGCCCGTTCTTTTACCGAACGGATCAGAGACAGATTTTTACGTAAAAGACGTTCGTCTATTACATAGCAAGGTGACGGTATTTCGTTGAAATTCAAAATTGTATTTATAAGCAGGTTAAAAATTCTCCAAGCGATTCATTGTCTCATTCAGACTGCTTTCCCAATGCGGGATGACGATGCCAAATGTTTCTTTTATTTTCTTTTTATTCAGAACACTGTAATGCGGACGGGGAGCTTTTGCCGGATAATCTTTTCCTTCGATTGGATTCACCTTCATACTGTTCATGCTGGCAAGTCGGAAAATGCTTTTTGCAAAATCGTACCAACTGCATACGCCTTCGTTCGAATAGTGATAAATGCCTGGTTTAAAGGAATTGTTTTCAGAGAAAAGCAAAATTTCGCAAATTGCAATGGCTAAATCAAACGCATTGGTAGGTGTGCCAGTCTGGTCGAATACCACGTTGAGCGAGTCGCGTTCTTTTCCAAGACGGAGCATTGTTTTCACAAAATTGTTCCCGAAGGCGGAATACAACCATGCGGTACGGATGATGATGCTTTCGGGCAATACCGTCTGCACTGTTTGTTCGCCAGCGAGTTTGGACTTGCCGTAGATTGATTCCGGACAAACGGGGTCGGTTTCGATATAGGGACGGTAATTTTTCCCGTCAAAAACATAATCGGTGGAAACGTGAATCAGTCTGGCTGCATGTTCTTTGGCTGCAACTGCAAGATTTTCAACTGCATCGCGGTTGATTTTGTAACAAAGTGCAGCATCGTCCTCCGCCTTGTCGACGGCCGTGTAAGCGGCGCAGTTTACGATATATGCGATGTCGTTTTTGGTCAGGCAATTTTTTATGGCTGCCAAGTTGGTGATATCCAGTTCTTCGACATCAGTAAAAACATACCGAAATCGCCCATATTCTACTGCGGCCCGGCGAAGTTCGTTTCCCAGCTGGCCATTTGCTCCAGTGATCAAAACCCCAGGAGTGTTCGAGTGAGTATGTCGTTCGGTTTCGTGTGTTATCATATTGTTGAATTGTAAAATGAATATAAAGGTTATCTATTATTTAATTAACAATCTCGGAAGTGTTCTTGTTGTATTTTTCCGCCAAAATTGACAAAAGTTTTCCAATCTGGTGAATAGCAGCCTGTGTTTCATCGGAAATTTTTTTTTGTTGTAACTTCAATAACAATACGCCATACATGGCCGAGAAACATGTTTCGATTTCGCCTTTTACATTTTCGCCGGCTTTGCTGCGCAGTTCAACAATAAATGGCAAAGCGGAATAGTAGGCTGATATATAAAGTGTTTCCTGCGGCGATTTCAACAGGCGAAGATGTAAATCGGTCAAATTGGTCAGTATGTTTTGCGAAATTGATAAATGCCCCTGTTGTGTCACTTGTTCGTTTTGCATCATGTTGACAAGGTTTTCATACCATTCGCTCATCTGTTTTTTCACATCTTCCGATTGGTCGTATTTGTCAATTATCTGTTGCTGAATGGTGTGCATGTCGAAGCGGCAGGCGCGAAGCAAGTCTTCGATCTGCCACAGGTAGAGCAAATATTCTGCGATATTTTCTTTCTTTTTCTGGGATGCAATTAGCATGAATTATCTTTTTTTAACGTATAATCCGAAAGAAATGAGTAGAAATCACGATCTTGAACGCCCAGTTGTCGGCATAGAAGTCTTGCGCCGTTTATTTGCTGTAAAAATTCGTACTTGGGAAAATCGCAGGGAATGGCGATTGGAATATCGCCGAAGCGGGTCTCCATGAGCAACTCAGCAGCCGTTTCGCGAACAGTTGGGAGATCGTAAGGAATGGCCGTAATGTCTTCGCGTACCAAAGCAGCCAGTTCCTGTACATTTTCGGCATTTTCGCAGTAAATCAGTTTACCATTTCGCTCGATTTGTTCAACAAATTTTCGGAAGATGTCAATATATTTGTTGGAATCCTCGTAGAGTGGGGAAGGAGACCAGTTGATGTCGGTAATCAAAGCAATATGGGGACGGAGAAAATGCAGAATCGGCTGTTTATCGGCTATGGAAGTAAAAAACTCGTTGCCTTCGATGATGGCAATTCGTGAATTGGCGCTCAGTTTGACTAACTGTTCGAAGCCGTTAACAGGCGTCTGGATGAAATAGTCAAATTCGATGCGCTGCATGTTTAGCATATGCAGTACAAGCGAGAGCATAAAAGACCGGTTTTTGCTTCCGGATACAACCACTCGCACCTTGTTTTTTGCACATTCGAAAATAAATTCCGGTAATGAGGTGATTAAAACGCCTTCTTCCTTGCAAATCAACAGTTCTGGATTGTTACTGTCAAACTCCGTCGCCGGAACTACAGCCAGAATATCTTTGCCAATAGCTTTTAAATCCTTTGCGTCTTGCTTGATCTCTATTCCCGCTTTTTCCAGCCGAATAAAATCATGCAGGCCAATGCCCTTGTATGAACCGCTAACCTCATATCCCATTTTCTTGAGAGAAATGGCTAAATCGAACATCATCTTGTTTCCGAGAGAAATCAGATGAATCCATTTCGCCGTAGAAAGCTTATTTTCAAGTTTATTCATAAAAATTGATTCCAAAATAAATTTACTGCAAAATTAATATGAATAGCTGGTTTTTCAAGCATCAATCATGCACTTTTAAGCATAATTTTTTTGAACATAGCTGTTGAAAACATGTTAATTATTTGAAATTCAAGTTTATTGCAAATAACCTCAATTAACATTTATAAGTAAATATTATTATTTGGAGAATTGAAAATCGAAAAGCTACTTCATTTTTCAATCTTTGCTACATTTATGTAATATTTTGATATACAGTACATAAATGGTAAATATTCTGAAAAACAGAGCAATTTGTACAGTTGAAAAAAACTGAAAGACATGTTTGTCAGTTTATATTTAAATTAGCAGAGTCATATCCGTTCATTTGTCATATTTTTTCATGATGGAATAAGTATCTACGACGCGCACAATTATAAAAGGGCTGCATTTAATGCAGCCCTTTTATATAACAATATTTTATCCTAAATAGCTTTTCAACAATTTACTGCGTGAGTTTTGGCGTAGTCGGCGGATGGCTTTCTCTTTAATTTGCCGCACCCGTTCGCGTGTGAGACCGAATTTATCGCCAATTTCTTCCAGTGTCATTTCCTGACAGCCGATACCAAAAAACAGCTTGATGATTTCGCTTTCCCGTTCCGTTAAGGTTGATAACGAACGGTCGATTTCTTTCGCCAGAGATTCATTGATGAGGGAGCGGTCGGCAATCGGGGAATCGTCGTTTACCAGCACATCAAGCAAATTGTTGTCTTCGCCTTCTACAAAAGGAGCATCAACGGAGATATGGCGTCCAGAAACTTTCATTGTGTCGGAAATCTTGTCTACTGGAATATCCAACTCTTCTGCCAGTTCTTCTGCCGAAGGAGCGCGTTCATTTTCTTGTTCAAATTTCGAAAGGGTTTTCTTGATTTTGTTCAGCGACCCAACTTGGTTCAAAGGCAAACGAACGATGCGCGACTGTTCGGCCAAAGCTTGCAGGATTGATTGACGAATCCACCATACGGCATAGGAAATGAACTTGAAGCCTCGTGTTTCGTCGAATTTTTCGGCGGCCTTTATCAGTCCCAAATTTCCTTCATTGATTAAGTCTGGGAGGCTAAGTCCTTGATTTTGATACTGTTTTGCCACAGAAACGACGAAGCGCAGGTTGGCTCTTGTCAATTTTTCCAATGCTAAACGGTCGCCTTTTTTGATACGCTGCGCCAACTCAACCTCTTCTTCTACAGAGATTAAATCTTCTCTGCCAATTTCTTGCAGGTATTTGTCTAATGACGCACTCTCACGATTAGTGATTGATTTAGTAATCTTTAATTGTCTCATCTTGTCTAAAGCTTATGAACATAGAAATGGCGGCAAAGGTATAAAAAAATACAGAGATATAGTTCATTTTTGCCATTATTTTCTACAAAAAATAATTCAAACATATTAGGAAGCCGCAAAAACGACTTCCTATATATAATGCTTTTTTCGGCAAAATGTTTATAATTCTATCTGTTTAATATCTTAATTAACTATTATTCAGACAAATCAATTGCATAAAATCCTGTTTTTCCATTGGGATAAACGCCTGTAATAAACAGAGCCTGTTCGTCGGATGCCAGAATTTTTCCGGTCATGGTTTCGACGTCTGCTTGCGATTTAACCGGTTGGTTGTTTATTTTTGTAATAATAAATCCTTTTCGAATGCCTGCCGTTTGAAATTTGCCATCAGTCAGTCCGGCAACTTGAACACCATACGAAATGCCCAACTGTTTTTTCAACTCAGGAGTAAGTTCTTTAAATGCAGCGCCCAGAATTTCCAGTCCTTTTTCTTTGGTTATTTCGGTAGTGCCTTGCCGGTTTTTTAAGGTCAGGTTAAATGTTTTTGCTGTTTTGCCGCGGAAGCCTTTTACTACAATCTTGTCGCCAGGACGGTAACGGTTGATTTGTTCTTGCAGTTCATTGGCCGATTTTACTTTTATGCCGTTTATTTCCGTGATGACGTCGCCAGCTTCAATCCCTGCTTCCATTGCAGAGCTGCGTTCGCTAACCGATTCAATATAAACGCCTTCCAGCACATCCAAGTTCTTTTCTTTGGCAAAATCCGCATTAATGTCTCTGATATTAACCCCCATAAGCGCGCGTTGCACTGTTCCAAACTGTTTCAAGTCGGACACAACCTTGCTGGCAATGCTGATGGGTACAGCAAAAGAGTAGCCTTCGTAATTTCCTGTCATTGTGGCTATTGCGGTGTTAATGCCAACCAGTTCGCCTGTTGTATTAACCAATGCTCCTCCGCTGTTTCCGGGATTTACTGCTGCATCTGTCTGTATAAACGATTCGATGCCCAGTTTTTTCCCGATGCCGATGCTGCGTGCCTTGGCGCTGACGATTCCTGCCGTCACGGTAGAAGTCAGATTAAAGGGGTTTCCGATTGCCAGCACCCATTCGCCGATGCGGAGTTTATCCGAGTCTCCGAAGGGAATGATCGGAAGATTATCGGCGTCTATCTTGAGCAGCGCAATGTCGGTATAAGGGTCAGCGCCAATCAATTTTGCGTCGAAAGCCCGTTTGTCGTTCAACGTAACTTCTATTTTCTCGGCATTGTCAATCACGTGATTGTTGGTAATGATGTAGCCATCGTTCGAAATTATTACGCCCGAACCGATTCCTTCCTGGGTTCGCGGAGATGGGGCTTCAAATTCTCGTTGCCCGAAGAAAAATTCAAAAAACGGGTCTTGCGAGCGATAGCGCGTTTGCTGAACGACGGTCGATTTGATGTGTACTACGCCATGTACTGATTTCTCAGCTGCTGCCGAAAAATCAGGATTTGCAGCTGCTGCATCCGTAAACCATACCTGTTTGCCCGGAACCTGTCCGCTGAAAGTTGATTCATTGGCGGATGATTTGTGTTGATTTTCCTTGTACGAATAAATTCCTAAAGATACCCCTGCGCTTACTGTGGCTACTAATGCAATTAAGCCTAATGTCTTTGAAAAAGTTCTCATCTGTTAATTAATTTTTATAATAAATGATTGTTTGTTTTAACGAAATTCACCGTCAAAGTAAATACAAATTTTGTTCACTTCGGCTATCTAATGCAGTATTTGTAATTATTTAACATCAAATCTCCTTTTGCTTAACGCCACTTAACAGAAAAATCCAATTGTCAGTTTTTGTAGTGACTTTTTGACATGACAACCTTGCTGCTCATGCCGAGATAATTTTTTCAACTAAGTCAGCAGTATCAACAATTTTTATTCTCAGAAAGATATTCTCATTTCAACAACACCTCTTCAATCGCTTCTTTCAGTTGCTCTTTCGGAAGTGCTCCCTGCGCCATTCTCGGCGGATCACGCATTGGAATGAACAGCAAAGTCGGAATACTTGTGATACCGAAAGCAGTAGCCAGTTCTTTTTCTTTTTCGGTATTTATCTTATATATGTAAATTTTCCCATCATATTCAGTAGCTAACTCTTCCAGCCAAGGGGCTATCATTCGACAAGGGCCGCACCACGATGCATAAAAGTCGATGATGGCTGGTTTATCACCTTTATAAATCCATTTTTCAGGATTTGATTCATAATCAACCACTTTTGATAAAAAATCGGCTTTTGTCAAATGGATTGTTTTTGCTGCTGGCGCTTTGTTGCTTGTTTGGGTCGGTGTCGGCGTCTGTCCATTGCACGAGGCCATAGCCACAGCAATGAACAGAACCAGCAAGGTGTTTTTTTTCATTTTTTTTCATTTTTAT
>JAITHZ010000348.1 GCA_031279795.1 Bacteroidales bacterium | reverse complement strand
CTCACATACTTGAAAATGGAAAAGCTAACTGGGATATTACTAAAAGCGACGAATCCAAAACAGATGAAGATACAACTGATTCTAATTTCAGACTGAAACTGAAACAGCTTGAAATTAAGAATATTAAAATTGTCTATTGGGACGAACAGGCGAAAATGAAAGTTGCCACCGACAAACTGGATGTTGATCTGTCGGGTGATTTCACTGCCGACGAAACAGTTATCAAAACCATACTTTCTGCATCGAATGCAGGTTTCGAAATGGACGATATTCCCTATTTATCAAAAGCTGAAATCACAGGAGACATCCGCCTTGATGCCGATCTGAAAAACAGCAAATTCACGCTGAAAGAAAATACGCTGACCCTGAATGCGCTGAAAATTGGCGTCGACGGCTGGCTGGCTTTGCTGGACGACGGCAGCACAGATATGGACATTAAACTGAATGCTCCCAGCACACAATTCAAAGACATATTGTCGTTGATACCAGCCATTTATGCAAAAGATTTCGCATCAATAAAAACATCCGGCACCGTATCGCTCGCCGCCGCAGCCAAAGGTTTAATGAAAGGCGACACAGTCCCGTCGTTTAACGTGAAGCTGGCTGTAGCCGACGCTACGTTCCAGTATCCGGATTTGCCCAAATCCATAACAAACATCAGTATTGATGCGCTCATCACGAATCCGGGAGGCAGCTCCGACCTGACGGTAATCGACGTGCCCAAGTTTCACCTCAACATGGGCGGCAATCCGTTCGCCCTCAACCTGCATGCATCTCATCTGTTTAGCGATCTGGATTTTGCGCTGGGCGTTGTCGGAAAAATCGACTTGAACATGATTAAGGACATTTACCCGCTGGAAAACGACATGCAACTGAATGGCATATTGAATACCAATCTGAAAGTTGCCAGCAGGATGTCTACCATCGAAAAAGAACAATACGAAAATGTGAAGGCCGAAGGAACGCTATCCATTGCCAATATGCTGGTAAAGAGTAAAGAAACGAGTGATATTCAAATCAATGACGCTACGTTGAACTTCACTCCGCGCGCAATTGACTTGAGTTCGCTCAATGTAAAAATTGGGGAAAACGATATTGCAGCCTCCGGCAAACTGGAAAATTTCATCGCGTATGCCCTGAAAGACCAAACATTGAAAGGTTCGCTGAACGTAAAATCCAATTATTTGAATTTGAATGATTTCATGAGTGAATCCGATGCGCAGACAGAAACGGAAAGTTCGACGGCTGTTTTTGAAATTCCCAAAAACATTAGTTTCATGCTGAACGGAAATTTTCAAAAAGTGCTGTTCGATAACCTGACACTCGAAAACGTACAGGGACAAATTATTGTCAATGGCGGAAAAGTAGATATGAAAAACCTTGAAATGAATGCCTTAGGCGGTTCAATGAATGTAAACGGTTCGTACGACACATCTGTTAATCCGCAAAAGCCGACAGTCAACGTGGCGTTGAACGTGAAGCAGGTTGCTTTTGCCGAAGCGTTCAAAACCTTCGAAACAGTGAAAAAAATTGCTCCAATTTTTGAAACGTTGGGCGGACGCTTTTCTACAACTTTTAACATGAATACGGCGCTGGGCAGCGACTTTACGCCGGATTTTACCACACTGACAGCCAGCGGCCTGTTGCAGTCGTCGGAAGTAAACGTGCAAAACCTTTCGGTTATGGACGCATTAGCTGGCGCATTAAAAAACGACAAGCTGAAATCGTTCAATGTGAAAGACTTAAATCTGCCGTTTACCGTTGCCGATGGACGGGTCAATACAAAACCATTTGATGTTAAAATGGGTGGATTGGGCAATATGAACCTCTCAGGAACAATGGGGCTTGATCAGACGGTTGATTATGTAGCAAAGGTAGATTTGCCCGACAGCAAGATTTCTTCTTATGTTAAAAATCTGAGTGTGAAAATTAAGGGAACGCTCACCTCCCCGAAAATAGAACTGGATTATGGCAGCGTTGCCAGCCAGGTTGTCGATAATGCACTGAGCGCCGTTACAGGAGGCGCAGTAGAAAATGTGGCAGACGTTGTGAACAAGGCAGTAGAAGAAGCTCAAAAACAAGCCGATAAATTGGTAGCCGAAGCCAAAACAGTCGGCGACAAGTTAGTGGCTGAAGCACAGAAACAAGCCGACGAACTGGTGGCAAAAACCTCCAATCCACTTGCCAAAGTAGCAGCAGAGAAAGCAGGCAAAGCGCTGGTCGACGAAGCGCGCAAAAAAGCCGATAATTTAAATGCCGAAGCAAAAAATCAGGCGCAAAAGCTGATAGACGACACAAAAGCAAAAACGCAAAAATAATGGATAAAAAAATGCTTCGCAACTAACATCCCTTAAAGATGCTGTTTAATTCATTCGCTTTTGCATTGTTTCTGCCAGCAGTTTTTATACTGTACTGGTTTGTCGCAAATCGCAATTTGCAGGTACAGAACAGTTTATTATTGGTTGCGAGTTATTTTTTCTACGCTTGCTGGGATTGGCGTTTTATGTTTCTGCTGATGTTCTCGACATTGTTGGATTATTACACGGGAATAAAAATGCAGGAAGCTAAAACGCCTTTCCTGAAAAAGTGGTGGTTTTTGTTGAGCGTTATTGTTAATCTTGGATTTCTGGGTATTTTCAAGTATTACAATTTTTTCGCAGAATCCTTTTGTGAATTGTTGATGGCGCTGGGTTATAACACGATTGACGTCCATACTGCAACCATTGCGAATATTATCCTTCCGGTGGGAATATCATTTTATACTTTTCACGGATTATCGTATGTTATAGATATTTACAAAAGCCGAATAAGCGCCGAACGGAATTTTGTAGACTATGCCGTATTTGTATCATTTTTTCCGTTGCTGGTTGCAGGCCCGATTGAGCGGGCAACGCACCTGCTGCCGCAAATCAAACAAAAGCGGACATTCAATTATGAAAACAGCGTTAATGGGTTGCGGCAAATTCTGTGGGGACTGTTCAAGAAAATTGTTATTGCCGACAATTGCGCTGAGTATGCCAATCTGATTTTCAGTAATCCTGCCGGATATTCGGGAAGCGAACTGTTTTTGGGCGCGCTGTTTTTTACCTTTCAAATCTATGGTGATTTTTCGGGATATTCCGATATTGCCATCGGAACGGGGCGGCTTTTTGGAATTTCGCTGTTGCGGAATTTCGCTTTCCCTTATTTTGCACGAGATATTGCAGAATTTTGGCGTCGCTGGCACATCTCCCTGACAACATGGTTCAGAGATTATGTTTACATTCCGCTCGGCGGAAGTCGTTGCGGAAAAATGAGACAGGTAGGCAACACGTTTATTATCTTTCTGTTAAGTGGGTTTTGGCATGGCGCAAACTGGACGTTCATCGCTTGGGGTGCGTTGCATGCTACGTTTTTTTTGCCGCTTATGCTTTCGAATAAAAACCGGAAAAACATGGATATTGTTGCCAGAGGAAAACTCCTGCCGACGATATCGGAATTTGGACGGATGGGTATCACGTTTGTTTTGGTCGTATTTGCCTGGATATTTTTCAGAGCTAATACGCTTTCAGAGGCATTGGTTTATCTTTCGGGTATTTTTTCGCAGTCGTTCTTTACGGTTCCAGGAATTATGCCTGTAAGTCTTTTCGTCCTGATTACACTGTTTATGACAGTTGAATGGCTTGGCCGAGAACGACAGTTTGCGCTCGAATCACTGGGCGCTGACTGGAATCGTGCAGCACGATGGTGTGTATATTTTGCTTTTATTTTGCTTATTGCCATATTCAGAGGACAGTCGCAAGAATTTATTTATTTTCAGTTTTAGCCAGTGAAAAAATTTATACATTCTGTTGTTTTGTTTAGCACAGTTGGGCTTATCCCAGTTATTATCCTGACAATAGGATATATAGCCTTCGACCCATTTAAAGTTCTGCACGATTATGACGATTTTTCCGGTTCGTTTGTTGATTTGAACCGCGATTATGTATCGTCGCAGTTTTTTCTGAAAAATAATGAGAACTGTCACTATGATGCGTTCATTTTCGGAAGTTCGCGCACGTTGGCATATCGTACATCCACGTGGCTGAAATACCTCCCGTCCAGCGCCAGCCCGTTCATGTTTGACGCACGCGGAGAATCGGTTTACGGAATTTATACGAAACTGAAATATTTGGATGAGCACAATGTGCCGATAACCAATGCACTGATTCTGCTGGATCGTGATATGTCATTTGACTTTACTTCCGATCATATTGAGTTTCTGGGGAAAAAAGATCCTGCAATTTCCGGAGATAGTCGGCTTCTCTTCCAGTTTGCCTTTTTTAAAACCTACTTTAATCCCAAATTCCTGCTGTCGTATTATTTGTACAAATTTACCGGAAAATTTTACCCATTTATGACAGGGTATATTCACGATATTGAAACCAGCAATGTCATTCATGAAAAAACGCCCCTCACCAACGAACATGCGTACGCCGAAGCCATTGAACGGAAATTGGACGAAGCGCCTGACGCCTATTATAATGTTGAGAAAAAAAGCGAATTCTACGACAGAGGTGCGGAAACAACTGCTTCGTTTCCACAAATCGGTCTTGCACATCGAAAACTGTTGGAAGGAATAAAAAGCATACTGGAAAAACAGCAAACAAACTACAAAGTGGTGTTGCATCCGCTATACGAACAGGTAAAATTCAATCCTGAAGACATGAAAATTCTGCAAGAACTATTCGGTAAACATCTGTATGACTTTTCCGGAAAAAACGACTTAACCGATAAGATTACAAATTACTATGAAACCAAACATTTCCGTAAAGCCGTAGGCGACAGTATATTAAAAAGAATTTATGAAAATTAATGACTAATTACGAATTGCCAAAAAACAGATAAGCCAACAAGATAGCAGCAACCACACCGGCCAGGTCAGCAATCAGGCCACCGGCAATGGCGTAGCGCGTGCGTTTTATCCCAACGGAACCGAAATAAAGGGCAATGATGTAAAATGTTGTATCGGCTGCTCCCTGGAAAAGGCACGACAGCCGTCCTACGAAACTGTCGGCTCCGTAGTTAGACATAGCTTCGACCATCATAGCTTTGGCGCCACTTCCGCTCAACGGTTTCATGAAGGCTGTTGGCAACGCGGCAACAAAATCGGTGTCGACAGACAGCATCCGGAATCCCC
>JAITHZ010000046.1 GCA_031279795.1 Bacteroidales bacterium | reverse complement strand
GGACAAACACTTGGAAGCGTATCCTACATCGTGGAATTTGTAAACGGAACAGATGTATTGAAAGGTAACAGGACGATTCTTGGCACACTTCCAGTAGCATCAAATGGCCTCTGGCTGCTCAGCTCCGTTCTTCCGTCCGACATGTCAGGCGGCGAAGGCATCTACCGTGTAACACCACGCTCGAACAATGGCGAGGGCAAACCGGTACTGTTTACGTTGATTGTACGAGCCAAACCCGAAGTTGATACTATTTCCGACATTGTACTTTGCAATGGCAGTCCACTGTCGGTAATCTTCAGCGGACCTACTCCGAATACTGTATTCGAATGGACGACCGACGCAGCCGGAATTTCACTGGGAATTCCAGCAGCTGGTTCTACCGCAGTCAACGTAGTAGCGCTGCGTAATGCAACCAACGCTGTAATCGTGTCGACTATTACCGTAACACCGCGTATAGCAGAGTGTTCGGCCATAGGGGAAGCAAAGACGTTTACCGTCAAAGTACTTCCTACACCAGTAGTTCTTGGTATAGCCAACAAGATTGTCGAAAATGCATCTACCGTGGCGGCTATACCGTTTACAGGAACAGGATACACATCCTTCCGGTGGACAAACGACAATCCGACTATCGGACTGGCAACCAGCGGAGAAGGTGTCGAACTGCCGAGCTTCACAGCCGACAATGGCGGTCAGAATCCTGTAACAGCCAGAATTACCGTAACACCTGTTTATGATGAAAATGGCTATGTATGCACGGGCGAATCTGTTGAATTTTATATCTTGATAGCTTCCAAACCCGTTATTGATCAACTGCCCGATCGCACAACCTGCGAAGGTGATGTATCAGCGCCAATCACGACCAGCGGTTTGCCAACAGGCGAAGATTATTATATCTCCTGGAGTGGCGGCAGCATCATCGGTCTGATTGACAACAACGGCAGTGAATCGAAATTGCAGAACATACCGTCGTTTACAACCACTATTGACGCGAATTTGCTCAACGAGCCAACAGTTGTAACTGTATCCGTTGTTCCGCATATCAATGTTGGAGGAAATGATTTCACAGGCGACGCAGTGACGTTTACATATACCGTAAAACCCACAACGCGGATTGTTTCCGGATATGAAGACACACGTACCGAACAGTTGGAATTCTGTGCCGAAGATGCCATCTATATGGATGTAAAAGCAACGGGTGTGAATTTGAAATACCAGTGGTACAAGGATCACATCTTGATACCGGGAGCAACATCGGCCTCGTTGAACTATGCAGCTGGCGCAACCGACCATACTACCAGTGGCAAATACCATGCAGTAGTAACCGGAACGTGTGGCAGCGTAACTTCTAAAACGTATGAAATCCTTGTGAAAGTAGATGTATTGACCCAACACTGGAACGATGTACTGATCGTAAACTGCACACCGGAAAGCAACGGAGGATTCATATTCTCCAATTTCCAGTGGTACAGACAGGATGCAGAAAACGGCGACGTTGAACTGACCGGAGAAACGAAGTCTTACCTCTACATTGCAGGCGATCTCAGCACAGAAGATACCTATTATGTTGTAGCCAGAACGCAGTACGGAACCGATTATATTTCCTGTCCCGTCAAGATTCAGGAAGTTCCAGGCTTAGGCACGATAACCGTATATCCGAATCCTGTAAATACAGGCGAAACGATAACCGTATCCGTTCCGGGGGCAGCGGTAATCCATCTGGTTGATTTTGTCGGTAAGATACTGAAAACTGTTAAGACAGACGGAGATATAGAAATAGTCATGCCAAACAGGCCGGGCGTATATATCCTTCAGGTCATTATGCAGGGACAACCAACAAGAGAGTTCAAAATCATCGTAAAATAAATGCTGAAAAAAGGAGGCTGTACGGCAAGCAGTCGGCAGCCTTCTTCTCAGAAAATGTTTAATTTATAAATTAAAGGTAAATGAAGAAAACAGTTTTAACGGTCATAACAGCATTTAGCACACTATGGGCGTTTTCACAAGGCGAACCCGCACCCAAACAGCAAAACCGGCATGAGTTTTCTCTTGGGGCAAACGTTGGGATTTCCTCTTTGCAATATGCTCCGACGCTGGGCGACCACCATACGGGGATTGGAGCGCTGGTTGGTTTGGGATACACATACTATTTCAACTATAATTGGGGACTTAGTATAGGCGCTGAATATCAGATGCTGAAAGGGAAATACTCTCTTGACTATCCTGCAGGCAGGACAGCAGACTTTCTGGATGAATATAACATAGACAGCCGTGCACCATTCGATCGTCTGATCGTGTCGCCACGCAGTAAATTGACCGAAAAACAGGAAGCTAATTATATCAATATTCCAATAATGGCTCATTATGAGTTCGATTTTCCATGGAAAAATGGTATAAAGATTAGCAAATTTTCGGCTGGAGCTGGATTGAAACTTGGCATACCTGTTTCAGAAGCAGAATATGCATTTGATGGAAAGCTCGAAACGCAGGGCGCAGTGATCAATTCTGTTACAGGAACACGCGACCTGCTGACCGACATGCCAAATCACGGTTTTTCCGTGTATGGCGCCAGCAAAGGCAAGTTCAGCTCCAGACTGAATGTTGTAGCAGCGCTTGAGGCCGGTTTGAAATTCAAATTCAACAAGAAATGGGGATTATACGCAGGATTGTTCGCCGACTTTGGACTGAACGATATTGTAGACAATGGCGACGACGTGCGGAAAGCAAAGAACTATTTGGACTACAATTACGACGACCCATCTTCGCCTGTCATCAACACCATCTTTCTGTCTAATTACGGACGCGTGGAGGAAGGCGGCGCAGAACAGGAAAAACGTTTTGTCGATCGCGTACACACATTCGCATTCGGTCTGAAGGTAGCCGTTACGCTGGGAACCAATCCTTTTGACAAGAAAGAAAAAGTGAAGAAAGTTATTCCAGTCGTCCCCGAAGATCCATGGAGCAAACCAATTACCGGAAATCAGATGCGGGAGCTGTTGAAAGAACAGACAGGCGAACTGAACGTAGCCCAAAGCGAAGAATTTGAAAGTCTGAAAAATTTCCTTGCCGAAGAGTTTAAAACGCCGGATTTGTCAGCGCCAGTCTACTGTTTCGATTTTGACAGGGATAATATTCCCGCACAGATGAAGGCAGTACTGGATCACAAAATCCAGCTGTTGAAAAAACATCCGTCCATATTGTTGATATTGGAAGGACACACCGATTCTTCAGGCAGTGATGAGTACAACTATGATTTGGGACTTCGCCGCGCCGAAGCCGCCAAGTACTATATGCTCTCAAGAGGCATAACCGAAAATCGGTTGGTTGTCACCTCTAAGGGAAGGTCTCAGCCGATAGTGAAAAAAACAGCCGACGAAAATGCAAACTGTCCAAACCGTCGTGTAGAGTTTATTATCAGCAAGTAACGTTTTCATACTATTCGTTTATTAATGTTAGGGAAAACCCGCTGCAATAGCAGCGGGTTTTCTTTGTAATGTAATTTCAGGAACACCGCTTGTGCCGCAAAATGACTTGTCGCATTTCTCGAACAAAATCTGCGATATTCACAATCATAAAATAATGCAATATCTTTTATTTGAGCAAAAAAACTCTACTTTTGCAGTGCATTTGTTGAAAAAAGTTCATAACAAGATATCTAATTCGGTAAACTTTGTTTAATTAAAACAAAATAATGTATGAAAATTAGCGGTTTCAGTTTTATTCGGATGTTCCTCTAACAACAAAAGGTCAGGTAAGCGAATTACCCGACCAAATCTCCTGACTGAAAGCTTCTGCAATTATTGGCGCTTATTTACATGAAGCGCTAATTTCGACTTTAAATTCGAAGCTTTATTTTTGTGTATAACGTTCTTTTTCGCCAGTTTGTCAAGCATAGAAGTCACTTTCGGTAATAAAGCCGCAGCTTCTGTTTTATCCGTAGTTGCACGCAATTTTCGAACTGCATTACGCGCTGTCTTTGCATAATACCGGTTATGCAGTCTTTTTGCTAATGACTGCCGGATTCGTTTTAATGAAGAACTGTGATTTGCCATTTTTTCGACTAATCTTTTTTTATTTGGTACTCATTTTACTTGTAGCCCATAGGGGAATCGAACCCCTCTTTCAAGAATGAAAATCTTGCGTCCTAACCGATAGACGAATGGGCCATCCTGCGGAGTTTCCGTTCTGTTTTTACAGCTGCTTTCTCCTTCGA
>JAITHZ010000337.1 GCA_031279795.1 Bacteroidales bacterium | reverse complement strand
ATTCATATTTTATTCCGTAAATATAATGCGGCATATCTATATTATAATAATGCTTTATTATTGTATCCATTTTTTTCATTCCCACCCTTTTTGCAACATTTTGTGATGCGGTATTATTATCCCGTATTATCGAGTAAACACTTTTTGCATTTAACTTATTAAAAGCATATTCTTTGCACTTTATTGCCGCTTCTGTGGCATATCCTTTATGCCAATATTCTTTTTTAAATAAATATCCTATTTCCAGATACTCTTTTTCGTTTACTTTTTGAATTGTTAATCCGCATTGGCCTAAAAATACATTTGTCTCTTTATGAATTACCGCCCACAATCCAAAACTATTTTTATCATAACTTTCTATGATATTTTTATTTAACCAATTCAACACTTCTTCGTTTGAAAATGTGTGTTCATAGGCATACATTACATCAGCGTCCTGTAATATTTTACATAATTCATCAAAATCATTTGGGTTCATTTCCCTTAAAAATGTCCTTTCTGTTTCCGTTATGGTCTTATTTTCCATTTCTTTGTTCCTTTTACTCCATTACTTTCCCTTTTTCATATTCCGTTACAAGCCTGTCAATTCCGTCTTTTTTGATTTGCGAAACGCTTTTATCAGTCTTTGCAATACGCTTGATGATAGCGCGTTCAAAGAAATTCATTTTCTCGAACTGAAATTCGCCACCGGCAAAGCACCCGGCTACGGCATATTCATACAATTCCTGAGGATAAGCGTTTGACAGTTCCTGTTGCTGTTTGGTTTCGTCAAGTTCCATTCCGCAAACAAACAATGCCGGTCGCTTCCGTTTCAATGCTTCGATGTTTTCCTTACAGAAACGTTGCATGGTCTTCGATGACGTTCCGGCATAAATGGATGTTCCTAAAATTATCCCGTCAAATAAATTAATATCAGGGATTTTGTCTTTTTTCAGATTGATGACGGATACCTGATTGCCGGTTAATCGTGCGGCAATCATTTGGGTAACTTTGGCAGTCGTTCCATGTTTGGAGGTGAATATAATTGCTGTCTTCATACCGTTTCTTGCTCCTTTATTAATTTTAATAATTCTCTTTTGTCTTTTACTTTATATTCTTATGAATCAGATAAAAGTTAAATCCAACCACTAATGAATATAGCGGAAAGATAATCATTTCTATGACTGAAACTTCAACGCCATTCAAGCACATAAACAAAATCATGGCATCAAGTGCTATCCCCAAGGTTAATATTTTCATTGTCATAATTGGCATTAGTAAGTAGCCCCAATTCTGTTTCCTAATCAGCATCACTGCGCTAAAAACGATAACCGGCAAGACAATTCCCAAGTCCATTGCCTGAATCGGAAATGTCGTATAATGCTCTAAGCAAGTAGCTGAAGTCGGTGCCTTAAGGCGACCAAGCCAGTTCATCCCAATCAAAACAGCAAAGACGATATTGGAAATGCCCAAATACTTAACCGGTAATTTTGCTTTGAACTTTTCTTTCATCTGTGACAAGTCAAAAGAGGTCATACAAGCAATAAAAGCAAAAAACGATAACCCGGTGATAACAACCTATAAAAGAAATAATGAGTTAAAACTTCCTGAAAAGCAGTAAATTGCATAGGAATACAGGAAATATGCCAAAATTCCTGTCAGGTAGAATCTGCCAGGCAGGCGATTTTTCCTATTCAAATATAAAGAGTAAATAAGAAACGGGACACCCAAAAATAGCGTAACCAAATCTTGACCTTTCGCTTGAACTGCCATAGATAGGGAATCGTTATGATAAACACCTCGTCCATACAGTTCAACCACTTGCCCACTGATTGTTTCGACTTGCTGACCTGCATTTATGGGAGAATTATAAAATAAGCCAATCGCTGCAACGATTGCTGCCACTATAGCTATTGCAATGACTAAACAATCAATTTTTCTATTGTAAGTTTTCATATTATTTTATCAATTAAATCCATCTTTGTTATCGTTTCAATATTTATTCCACCGTACTACCTCGTCAAATTTTTTCCGTTTCTTTTCACGCTGAATATCGGCTGAATATCCGAGAGTAATCAGCAGGGCGACACGGCGGTTGTCCGGAATGTTGAGCAAGGTTTTTACTGACTTCTCGTCGAAACTTTCGAGCATACAGGTTCCCAGTCCGAGGTCGGCGGCTTGCAGACAAATGTGTGCGGCGGCAATACCCATGTCGAGCGAAGTGAAATCAATTTTTCGCAACGCCGAACCGAATTTTGACATGAACAAAGGTTTTTCTGCTACCAGCACAATGATTACCGGCGCTTGTTTTACAAAAGCTCCACCCATCCGGTACGCGCTTTCGGCGACGCGGTTTCTCATTTCTGCGTCGTCCACTGTTACGAGAGTCCAGCCTTGTGCATTGTTTGCCGACGGCGACAGTCTGCCCGCTTCGAGGCACAGTTCGATTTTTTCTTTCTCAACCGCCCTGTCCTGATAGGCACGGTTACTTTGACGTAATTTTATCAAATCTTTAAAGTCCATTTTCTTATGTTTTATAAATTTAACTCAGCATCTGCTTTATTCCACATTATCATACGCTTCCAAAGCAGGAATCAGACAACTTGCAATTCCTTTGATACCACAAACGGTTGTCGTCATGAGAATTGCTTCTTTCAGCTCGTCGCGAGTTGCGCCAGCCTGTTTCGCCATCGGAACATGTGCGGTTACGGCAGTCGTTTCGCCCTGCGAGGCGCGAATGGCAATATAAATCAACTGTTTTACTTTGGGCGATAATGTCGGCATTTTTTCGACAGATTGAATCAATCCGCCGAATGCCTGCGCTACTTCGGGCGCTTCGTCCCGAAATACTTCCATCAAATTCTTTTTTGCTTCCATAATTTTATTTTTCGATTTTTATAAATGTAACATGCTTTCCTTTCAGGGAAATTTTCCTGACTTCGTAATCATATTCTTTAGCTTCTTTCTTGTAATTCAAAAAAGAATGGTCTATGTCGAAGCCTGTAATCGCTTTGATTTCTTCAAACGTGAGTTGAAATGTATCGCGTCCATCATTTTGAAGATGTTGCCATAATGATTCGTATTTACTCATATTTCTTTGATTAAATCTTTTTTCCTATGTAAAACACATATCCGTAGTACTGTTTATATTTTGAATACAATTCCGCCTCCTGCCTCATAAATGCGATAAAAGCCTCAACGGTTTTATTCCCCTCATGTTTTTTCAAAAATTCTTCCTGTCGTGTTTTTTGAGGAACAAAATAGTTATCTGTCCAGCAATTTTCAGGCAACGTAAATGTGGCAACAGGAACATAGCCGGTTTTTTGCATTATTGAAATATTATGCCCTATCGTGGCAATTTCAGGAACCGCATCAACCCACCATTTTTCAATTTCTGCGGGACGTTCATCGGTAAACCACGACTCGTATGTTACGGCAATATAACCGCCTTTTTTGAGAAAGCCTTTCCAATAATTCAAACTTTTTTCAAAACCTGTCTGGGCAATAGAACCTTCAGACCATATCAGGTCTAATTCTTCATTTCCGTAACCCAGATTGTCCATTGAGCCGATAACGCCTTTTACCCTGTTACAGAGATTCAGTTTGGCGGCGTTGGCGTTGAATTTGTCGATAAACGAGGGAAACAGGTCGATGCCTTCAATGTTTCCCTGCGTG
>JAITHZ010000307.1 GCA_031279795.1 Bacteroidales bacterium | reverse complement strand
ACAGACAGATATTTCCCGAAAATTCACAATCATTATAAGTCGAGAGTTCGTTGTCCTGTGGTACGAGAAAATGTTCAAATGCTTGTCGGCAATGCTCGAATACATTGTTGATGAAATGGATGTTTTTGGCATTTTTCATTCTTACGCTAATGCCTTGAATGGAAGCGCCGCAGTCGAATGTTCGACTAATCCGGCAATTTCGGATGGTGTCATTGTCATTCGCCGTATTGCCAATCCAGCATTCGATGCCATTTCCGAAACGTGTCCAAGCTGGATAATTGGGTTGTATGGCGCCGCCAATCACATCTACTTCGCAGAATTCGACTGTTGTATTACGCAAACCAGCCATCCCATGGTGGGCAAAACCTTTAACAGCCAAATTTCGCACAGTACAATTCGTCAGGTTGTAAATGCCTATCGCATAGGACGAAAAATTCAACTGGGTTTCCTTATTGGGGTTCCGGTGACAGAGAAAAAGTTCGTGCGGATAAATGCTTTCGCTGTTTGATGGCGTTTTATCGGATGTAAAAAAATCCCATTCGTTTTTCAAACTGTCAAGAGACTGCAACATGCGGCCGTGTATCGTATTGCTTTTTTCATCGTAAATAACGCCTATATCGTGTGCAAATTCCGGATTCATCGACAATGAAGGGTGAAATCCCGTAAAATCGTTTTCGGACGAAAAATCTATCCGCCAGACAGTTGGACGGTTTTTTACTTTTTTCCAGCGATTTTTCTTCGTCAACTTTAGAAAACCACATAAAAGCGGCTTTCGCCCATTCCCGTATGAAGTGACAATGCACGAGTCTAAATAACGTACACTTTCGTAAAAAATATCATTGCTTTTTAAGTTAATACAGCAGTTTCGCAGCATATTATCAGCATCGCGATATTTCAAATACAAGGCTTGGACTGTTTTCATAGGACGTGTAACGCTCATGCCGTCGTTGTCATCATCACCTTCCGACGATGATACATAGAATGAGCGTGAAACCTCCTGTGCAGCAATTGCTGCGAATCCACAGATCAGTAATGTGCAAAAAACAACATACTTTTTTTTCATTATGAGATAACATTTTTTAGCCATTGCAAATCATTTATTCCAGATTCCCTTGTCTGTTTGATTCACTAATTTATTCAATTGAACAGGGGCCCAGATCATTCGGGGAATAAACGTGATAACCGGCGCCAGAACAATTCCCGGCGCTCCCCACAATTTACCCAGCCACAAAGCGAGGGGTATCAGTGCAAGCATTTCTGCAACAGAACAGTAAACCTGCAATTTTACTTTACCAATGCCATTAAGCGGATAAATATTGATATTCGTCCAACATAAAGCACTGACATATACACAAACCGCTGTACTCATAAAAAAAGAGATATGTAAAGTATCACGAACCCAATAATTCACCCATAGATGAAAGATTAGTGGTGATAAAAAGAGTATTATCAGTTGAAATACAAGGAAATAAATAAAAATTTTCCTCAAATGTATGGCTGATTTTTTCATCCAAATAAAATCATTTTTCGCGTAAGCATCAGTAAATGAAGTCCAAAAAGGCACAGTAACAATATACATAGCGTTTAGAGCCATGGCAAACAAGCGAAAAGCTGTGTTGTAGTTTGTTACTTCTATGGGATTCGTAAGTCGTTGGATTAAAAACGGTAACGTCTGTGTAACAATCAAAGCTGCACAATAAACAATAAAAAATTTAATCCCCAATTTCATTACATTTCCTACAAGATTGAAGTTTACATACTTAAATCCTGGTTTCCAATCTTTGTAGCGCGTGTTGAAAAGCAAAAGTGATGCAACAGACAAAACAACAACTGGAGAAAAACCTGAAACCAATCCCAATGATATCAGTGATGGTGGCACAGTTTTCGACAAAATGAATACTCCCACCAATATCAACAATTGTCCAAGCATATCCACAAATGACCCAACTGCCGGGCGTTGGTCGGCTGCAACGATTGTTTTCAACAGATTAAGAATATAGGTAAAACAAAATGAAGCAATAGTTATCCAGATCAATTTATCGACTTCATCTTTGTAGGTTTGAGGTATATTCATGATTTTGCTCCAGTCTACATATAGACTTGTGAAATAAAACAATATAAAAACGGATGAACAAATAATGAGCATTGTCGCATAAGCAGTACTTATATATTGTCTTGCCAATACAACATCACCTGCAGCTTTGGCCTCAGTCAGTTTATTTTTTACTCCTGCTCCCAATCCAACATCGAATAAAATGAGCCAAAACACCATCGAATATAATGTAAGCCAGATGCCATTGCGTTCTGGATTCACGTAATTAATCGTTAATGGAATTAAAATCAAAGAAATCAATATAGTCATCCCTTTAATAAGAAAAGACGCACCTATGTTTTTTTTTACCAAAACAGACCGTTCTTCTCCTTTATTCAGAAATCCATGTATTTTCTCCTTGATGGCATGAAGCATCATATTTCCCTGTAATTTATATGTAAAATTTTTATATTATTACTTTTTGCAGTGTATTTTGTCCATTATCCTCATTTTGTTCTTCAACCTCAGCAATAGCACTGTCCCGAATGTTTAAAAGCACAATAATGTACAACCATGCATGATAAAATTCTGATGAAGAGATAGAAGTAAAAAATACAAGCATCAAATAAAGAAACGAGCACATACCAAGCTTCCATTTGCGTTTTTTCCAGCAAAAGACAATCAGCGCAGTAAAAAAGCACAAATAAACCAGCGTGCCAACAATTCCAAAACGCAGCACCAAACTTGACCATGAAATATCAGGCGAATCAACCTGAAGCACGCGACTTTCATAATCCATTAAACCGATATTGAAATCAAGGGCGTCTGCAAGCGCAGAATCTTCTGACATGTAGCCCGCTCCAAAAACGATATAGCGCTTGTCTTCAATAACATACATGAATCGCTCATAAAAATGAGCTATGCGGAACAACATGGTTGCATTCTCCACCATTTCCATATCCGTTCCTACCTCGACATATTCAGCAAAATCCCCAATAATTATCTGATTTACATCCGATTGCGTATTTTTTTCGAACCGTGTCAATAGAATATTTACGAACGGAAGCAGGCATAAAACCACGATGAAGATATACTTGATCGAACCTTTTAATCCACCCGACCAAAGAAAAATTCCCCAGAAAACCAATAGCCAGAATGATGTGAGAAGAACTCTGTGCAGTGGAAGCATCAAAGTGATTACAATAATAACTATGGAAAGTTTTTTTTTATTTTTTGACTCGAAGGGATTGTTAAAGATGGCATAGAATACAAAATAATAGATCAGAGACGGTAAATTATAAAATCGCCTGAATCCAACATCTTTCATAAGACTTCCTCCAGCAGAACCGGTAAGAATTACTTCGCCTGTTATAACTTGCAAAATGAATAAACAGCACTGTATAAGCACTATATAGAAAAGGATACACTGTACTTTGGAAACTTCTTCTTGTGTCAATCGACGAAAAACAAAATATATCGGAAAAATAAAGAAAAAGCGTACCGTACGAACAATCTGCAACAGCGGA
>JAITHZ010000282.1 GCA_031279795.1 Bacteroidales bacterium | reverse complement strand
ATGAATTAAGAATTAATTCTTAATTCATAGTTCCTAATTCCTATAATATACGTTAAATATTTACAATGAATTTGATATTCCGTTTTTTCGTACTACATTTGTCGAATTAAACTTTTTATGGCATGGAACGTCATATAATTAGAATTAAGTACAAAAAATTTTCACCCCAAAAGAAAGGAGTACAACCATGAAGACTTTTTCGAAAGTAAAATTATTGATTGCAGTGTTATTTTCTGCATTGTCGACTGGAAGTGTTTTCGCTCAAAATTACGAAGACGATATTTATTATCGTCCAGAAAAAGAAGTTAAAAAAGATGTTCCCAAAAAAGAAATAAAAAAGGAAGCACGGGAACAGACGCCGCTATATGAAGACGTTTATGTCATTGCTTCCGACAAACCGCTTGCCGTGAGTGTGGACGAATACAACCGCATTTTATCCAAACCCGACGCAAACGCCGATACGCTTGAGGAAGAATTAATTGCGGAAGACGAAAGTTACGAATATACAACCCGTATCAATCGTTTCCACAACCCGAAAGCAATCACCATTACCGATGCTGGCAATGTGACGGTTTATGTTCCGGATGGCGACAGCAACTGGAATATCTACATAAACGGCAACCGTTATTATGACGTTTGGGACAGACCGTACAGCAGTTTTTACTGGGGTTGGAACTGGGGACACCGCTGGACTTCGTGGTACTATCCCTGGTACGATACTTACTGGAGTTGGGGCTATTATCCGTGGTATGGACACTGTTACCCCGGATATTATTATCCTGGCTACTATTATTATTCAGGCTATTATGGCTATGGACATGGCGGCTACTATGGACATGGCGGACACAGATATTATGCCGACCATTCCCCACGCTATACCCACTCATCCAGTGGACAGCGCGGCTATTACAGCTATGGAGAACGTTCGCGAAACAATTCCGGAGTGAGGACTGGTTCAGACAGGTCGTCATACGGCTCAATCAGGCGGAGCGATGCAACGTCGGGTACAGCATCACGCCAGCGAGGACGCACCGGATCGGGCGAATATACGTATGACGCAGCCAGCGGAAAAGTGGTTTACAACGGGAGAACCTCTTCTTCAGGCGAAAACGTAACATCCACCCCTTCGCGTACACGCAGCAGTTCCGGCACATCAACCAATTCGCGCACACGGGTAAATTCGGAATCATCCTCCACAAGGCAGTCTGGCGTCAGGTCATCAGGCAGCACATCAAACGAACGCTACGAAGGACGTTCCTCGTCGCAAACCCGCAGCAGCTCGTCGACAAGTTCCAGCTCAAACAGCAGCCGTTCAAGTTCGGACAACCGTTCGAGTTCCAGCGGAAGCTACAATTCAGGATCTTCGACCAGAAGCAGTTCCAGCGGCACTTACAACAGCGGTTCATCCGGAAGAAGCAGCTCGTCTGGCAGTTATAGCAGCGGTGGTGGTCGTTCCAGCAGCAGCGGAGGAGGCGGAGGTCGTTCCGGCGGAAGACGATAAAATGTACAGTTTATTGCGAATTTACACAGTATCATTTACGAATTATTTTCATTCACGATGAAAAAACATACAATTACAGCATTGCTAATTGTGTTTGCATCCGGCGCTTCTGCACAAATTGCAGAAATGGAAGCGCTGAAATATTCTCAAACACAAATAAAAGGAACAGCACGCTACATGGGGCTGGGAGGCGCTTTTACTTCGCTTGGCGGCGATATTTCGAGTATAACGGACAACCCTGCAGGCATTGCTGTTTACCGAAGCAAAGAACTTGCCGCCACCGTAGGGTTCGGTAATATCGCTACAAGCACAAAGCAGGAAGGCAACAGCCAAAGCAACAGTCTGTTCAAATTTACATTTGATAATCTGGGCTATGTTGGGACCGTCAATACGGAGAACAGCGAAAGCAGTATCAAAAACTGGAATTTCGGTTTCGTCTATAACCGGAAAAATTCCTACAACCGCAACTATCGAAGTCGTGGCAACATACGGAATGGCAGCAGTTCGCTGACGGATTATATTGCAAACAAAACAAATACCTACAAATTAAACAGGAATGGGCGGGAGGATTTCATATATGCTAATGATTTGGAATTTTCCAGCAATTATAATCCATATTATGATTCAGAAATTCCGTGGCTATCTATATTAGGCTATCAAGGATTTTTGATTGATGCAGTCAGGGACGAAAATAACACCGAATTTTTTGACAGTCATTTTGTTGATGAAAACGGCCCTTTGCCCATGTCGGGAACTTCTATGGACGTGAGCGAACGCGGATATGTAGACGATTACAATATTGCATTGGGAATGAATTATTCCCACATGCTTTATGTCGGTCTCAGCCTGGGGATTCAATCAATTTTGCATACATGGAATTCTACTTATTCTGAATCTTTTGAAAATGGAAATGGTTTTGATTTGATAAACACCAGAGAATTAAACGGTTCGGGAGTCAATTTTAATATTGGATTTATTTTGCGTCCAACGTATTCATGGCGAATTGGACTGGCTTACCATTCTCCAACATTCTACAGCATGACGTCTACTTATTGGGGACAACTTCATTATGATGTATTCGACGGTAATCAATTGGTTAGCGATAAAACCGGTACACCCGGCTCTTTTGGCGACGAAGAGTATCCATACACAGATTTTAATCTGGTAACGCCGCAACGCTTGTCGGTGGGAACATCTTTTCTGGGCGAAAAAGGCCTGTTAAGTATTGATTATGAATTTTGTGATTTTTCGATGCTTAAAATTAAGGACGACAGGAATTACAACACAACGCCGGAAGACTTGGATAAAGTTTTTACAGGCATGCATACAATTAAGCTGGGAGGCGAACTTCGACTTTCGGACGCTTTTTCCCTGCGTGCAGGTTATGCCCACTCAACCAGCCCGATGACCAGCGATGCTAAAAACGGAAAGATGGAACTGTTCACCAGTGGAACTGTGCCACATTATACGGTTGAAAAAGGCAGAAATTATTTCTCGGCAGGATTCGGATACCGAAACAAGAACATTTTCCTTGACATGGTTTATGCGCTGAACACCCAGACAGAAGATATATATCCTTTCGCTCCGGTATCGGATGAGAATGTGAATATAAGTCCTACTGTATCAACGCTTACAACAGCCAGAAACAATGTATTGCTTACATTTGGCGTAAAATTTTAAAAAAACAGAGCAAAATGTTTGGTATTTAAAAAAAACAGATTACTTTTGCCCACGAAAAAAACAGATTTATGAACGATTCGTTTACATATTTTTATTTTGGTTTTTACTTTAGCTTTAACAGCAAAGTGAAGCGAGATTTTACTATGTAACCGATAATGAATAATGAAAAACAAATAGAAAAATCTCGTCATGCAAGACGGGATTTTTTTATGAACGTAAAACAATATTTTATATGAAAAAAATAGCTATTCAGGGTATTGCGGGGTCGTATCACGACATTGCCGCACGGAAGTATTTTGAAAATGAGGAAATTGGAATTATTGCATGCAAAACCTTTGCCGATGTTTTTACAGCAGTGAAAAACGATGAAGCATCCATTGCTATGATGGCCATCGAAAATACCATCGCAGGAAGCTTGTTACCGAATTATGAATTGCTCCGCCAAAGTGATCTCAGAATTTTCGGCGAATACAAACTGCGGATTTCCCACACATTTTCTGCTCTTCCGAACCAGACTCTGGACGATATTCGCGAAGTGATTTCACATCCGATAGCCATCATGCAGTGTCAGGATTTTTTGAATACCTTGAGCAAGGTGAAAGTGATTCAAGGCGATGATACTGCAACAATTGCCCGCGATATCAGCAAAGCGAGCATTTCCGGACAGGCAGCTATCTGTTCGCAGGAAGCCGCCGAACATTATGGGCTGCAAATTCTGGAAAAGGGAATCGAAACCAATAAACGGAACTTCACCCGTTTTTTGCTCATGGCCGACCACTGGAACGTTGACAACTTGACGGACAAGACTTCCATCAACAAATCATCACTGGTATTTTCGTTGACACACAACGAAGGCAGTCTGTCGCAAGTGCTGTCGGTGCTTTCGTTTTACAACATGAACTTGACGAAAATTCAGTCGCTTCCAATCATCGGTCGCGAATGGGAATATTTGTTCTATGTCGATTTAATATTTGCCG
>JAITHZ010000250.1 GCA_031279795.1 Bacteroidales bacterium | reverse complement strand
GCTTTGAAGTTTGCAATACGCGACCAAAACAGAATGAGAAAATCGGAAATTTAAGTTATTTTTGTTATTCAAAGCAAAAATGGGCGCGACATATCCGCTATGTCTGAAAATCATACGATATTTCGTATTGATGAAAAAACATATACAGGTAATACGGTATGGGTAAAAATGACAGAAATTTTATAATAAATATTGTCCCTAAATTCAATAGATACTAATTCGCCGATGTGGTGTAGGGCTTCACCTAATAAGTTAATATTTGTTAAATATTTGTATTATATTATAGTAATACATTGATTCTGGAAATAAAAGGGCGCGAACGCCCCTTTTGTATTAAATTTAAAACAGATTATCAGGAAATTGATTTTCTGTTTTTTCGTCAATGTTCATTTGTTAAAATTTAAAATTAGACATCAAAGCGCAACGGTCGCCGCCAATTTTCGGATTTCGGCAAGGCGGCTTGTGAAAGTTTTATCTTGCCGTACAATCTGCATATTGTATTTGAGTTGCATTCGCATAAGCAAATCGGCATTTATTCCCAACGCCGCTTCAAACAACATTGCCGTGTTAGCCGTAAGCGGTCGCCGTTCGTTAAGTATATCGTTCAATGCGGTGTATGGAACACCCATTTTTTTTGCCAAAGAAGTTTGTGAAAGTTTGCGATATTCGATTTCTTCTTTAAGCAATTCGCCCGGATGAGTAGGGCAAAATCCATATCCTAAATTACCCATAATTAATTTATTTATAATGGTTTGACAATTCTAAAATATTACACACTGTTACAATCGTTTCCGATTCTACTTTGCTTGTAGTGAACTCAATGCGGTACTGGTCGTTTACACGTATGGAAGAAATCCCTTTTTTGTCGCCTTTCAACACTTCATAATGCAACGCATTGATTTGATATAAATCTTCAATGCTGTCGGCATCTTCGAGGGTTTCAATACGCAACTTGTATCGCTTTATTACTTCCGGCTGAAAACGGTGTTTCTTATCCGTTGTTTTGCCCTTGTAATAGAGGTCAGACAAGTATTCTTTTTCAAATTTTATTTCCATATCGCATATTTGTTCGGCGCAAAGGTAGGTATATTTTTGGATATACACAAAAAAAGTGTATTTTTTGTAGAAAAGTTTGTTTTCACTCTATTTTTACGGACATATCGCTATTGCTTTTTGGGTGGGATAAAAAAAACTTAGCGACCGCAAAGCAAAATGTGAATAAATAACGAATAAGTTAATGCGGCGGATTGGCAGTATCACTATAATACAATGTATTTTTGTGCTTTGATTTGTATAACAATAATTGTATTCCCATCCACTGCTGCATTGACTGCATTTATCAACGCATCAATGCCATAAAATACCTGCACGCCATCCGTTTGCTGAAGCGTTGCCGTTTGAATTTGTGCGTTAGCAGTTGCCATCACACTCATTACTAATGCGATAAAAATCAAAGTCCTTTTCATTGTGTTGTAGTTTAAAAAATTATTTACTATTTTATTCCTTGTTTCACTAAAGCATGACTTATTTTTGTGGCTGCAAATATATCGCTTTTTTCTATTCCTAAAAACACAAAAACATTCCACTTCTGCAGGAAATGGAATGTTTTTGTGTAAAATTCGTAATTGATAATGAAATCGTGACTCCAGAGGGATTCAAACCCCCAACCTTCTGATCCGTAGTCAGATACTCTATTCAGTTGAGCTATGGAGCCTTTTTTTATTTTTCGGCTGCAAAGATAATCATACTTTTTATACGGTGCAACTTTTTTGAAGATTTTCTTTTGAATTTATTTTTTATCATATTTTTGTGCATTCTTTTGGTATTAATACATAAAACAAGTACTTTTGCTCCGCTTAAAGTTAATTACACATCTGTAAATATGGAAAAAACATGGCGTTGGTTTGGTAAAAAAGACATTATTACGTTGGACATGCTTCGCCAAATCGGAGTGGAAGGGATTGTTACGGCATTGCATGAGGTACCGAACGGAGAAATATGGTCGCTGGAAGCTATCAGTGATTTAAAGCATTTTATCGAAGCTGCAGGGTTGAGGTGGTCGGTGGTCGAAAGCCTTCCGGTATCGGAAAGCATCAAATATGGAGGCAAAGATAGAGAACAATTGATTGAAAATTACCGGATTAGCCTGGCAAATTTAGGAAAGGCCGGAGTAAAAACTGTCTGCTATAATTTTATGCCAGTAATCGACTGGGTACGAACAGATTTGTACAGAAAGAATCCTGACGGAACATCTTCGCTGTATTTCGACCGAATACGGTTTGCTTATTTCGATTGCCTGATCCTGAAACGGGAAGGGGCTGACAATGATTATTCTGCCGAAGAAATGAGGCAGGTTTATGAACTGGATAAAACGATAACTGAATCAGAAAAAAATGACTTGATTGAATCTATTATCGTTAAAACACAGGGATTTGTGAATGGAAATATCAAAGAAGGCGACGCTAATCCGATTGCGATATTCAAACGTCTGCTGGCGTTGTATGATGGCATAGACAAAAATCAGTTACGGGAAAACATGAAGTATTTTCTGGAACAGGTTATCCCGACAGCCGAAGAATATGGCGTTAATATGTGCGTACACCCCGACGACCCGCCGTTTGCTGTGCTTGGATTGCCGCGCATCGTTACTTCGGGCGAGGACATCGAATGGTTTTTGAATACCGTAGACTGCCCTTCGAATGGGTTGACATTTTGCGCCGGTTCGCTAAGCGCCGGATTGCATAACGATGTTCCAGCGCTGGCAAGGCGCTTTGCAAAACGGACGCATTTCGTGCATCTGCGAAGTACCGACGTGGGCGAAAATGGCAATTTCATTGAGGCTTCGCATTTGGCTGGTCGAGGGCATCTGGTCGAACTGATTCGCATTTTCGAAAAAGAAAATCCTGATCTTCCCATGCGCGTCGACCACGGACGTTTGATGCTGGATGATGTAAACAAGGCATTTAACCCCGGTTATTCTTTTATCGGGCGAATGTTTGCTCTTGGACAGGTCGAAGGCATTATGGCTGCTGTAAAAGAATTTGAAAATTAATTATGAATACATCTATGAATGAATTATTTAGTATCGAAGGCAATGTGGCAGTGATAACCGGCGCTGGAGGAGTACTGGGCGGCAGTATTGCCAAAAGCTTTGTCAAAGCAGGTGCAAAGGTTGCAGCGCTTGATATTCGGAAGGAAAATTTGGACGCACTCATCTCCGAACTCACGGCGTTGGGCGGAGAAGCCATCGGCATTGAAGGAAACGTGCTGGACATCGAAAGTCTGGAAAGCGTCGCCGAAGTTATTGTCTCGAAATGGGGACGCATTGACATATTGTTGAATATTGCTGGCGGAAATCTGCCAGGTGCAACGCTCGCTCCCGAACAGAGTTTTTTTGATATGAAAATAACCGACTGGGAACGAGTTACTTCGCTGAATATGAATGGTTCGGTGTATCCAAGCTATGTCTTTGGTAAAGTTATGGCAAAACAAGGGAAAGGAGCTATTGTGAACATATCGTCGATGGCGGCGTATTCGGCTATTACGCGCGTACCGGGCTATTCGGCAGCAAAAGCGGCTGTAACGAACTTTACGCAATGGCTGGCTTCCGAAATGGCGCTGAAATATGGCGATGGTATTCGCGTAAATGCCCTTGCGCCAGGATTTTTTATTGGCGACCAAAACCGCACCGTTCTGATAAATCCGGATGGAACGCTTACCGAACGAAGCCAGAAGGTATTGGCCAAAACGCCCATGAATCGCTTTGGTGACATTTCCGAACTGAATGGAGCCGTACAATTCCT
>JAITHZ010000243.1 GCA_031279795.1 Bacteroidales bacterium | reverse complement strand
TTTTTTGCTTTTATTGACATTCTTTCACCTGCACCTTGGCTCTGTAGGGGAAACACTCTGTGCGTGCATACATGTCAAATTTAAAAAGTACGTTGATTTTTTTTCTCCCTGAATCGCTGAACAGTATTGAGATATAGGCTCCATTTATATGTTTTTTATTACATTACAACCGAATCCCGCGATGAGCCTCGCGGGATTTTTTTGTAAATTTGTAAATAGCCCGACGTTGCAATGTTGGGGTATTGATGCCAACATATTGGGTTCCCTTTTGGGCATAAATAGCTTGACGTCTATATTTTAGGAGCGCTGACTTTATCAGATAAAATCAGCGCTCCTAAAAAAAATTATTACATCATGAGCAACGAAGTCGCTGGCCAATCTGAAGCGTTTTTTTCGATGAGATATTGTTGAGTTTGCACAGCCGAGATACCGTAATGCCGTACTTTCGAGCAATTGTGTTTATGGTGTCACCTTTGCGTACTTTGTAGTAGCTTACGCGTTTTTGTGTATATTTTTCGGCTATTTTCCGTTCCTGCGCCAGTTTTTGCGGGGAAAAAACATAATTGTCCACATGTGTCACTTCATTCTCAAAATCAAATACGTCTACCGGATTTATCGCCTTTCCCAGTATACGAACTTCGAAATGAAGGTGCGGCCCTGTGGAACGTCCTGTATTTCCACCCAAGGCTATGGGTTGCCCTACTTCTATTTCATTGCCTTCAGTCACCAAAAAGTCCGACAAATGTCCATAGATGGTTTCAAACCCATTATGATGACGTAAAATAACGTAATAGCCATATCCGCGCGCTTCGTAATTGCAAACCCTGACTTTCCCCGAAAAGGCTGCATAAACGGTATCGCCTACTTCAAGTTTTAAGTCTGTGCCGTAATGAAACCGCCGCCCTCGTGATCCAAAATTTGACGTTATATAGGTTTTGTTAACTGGCATGCTAAACGTCGAACAATCAATTACCAACGAGTTAGGCAACTCTATTTCTTTTCCCGAATACGGATCAACCCGTTTTGAATCCCATTCGTCTCCATATAAATCTTCGGCCGGATTTTCTTCACTTTGCTGGTAATACGATAAGATCAGCGAATCTACCAGCGCTATTTCCTTTTTGATATCGTCCTGAGTAGCCAGCAGATTCTTGTGGGCGCTTGTATGCTTGTTTGTGATTACCTGCGACGAGGCTGTGTTGACAATGATAAACAGGCTTCCTGCTGCTATTAATATATGTTGTACTGGTTTTAATTTAGTTACCATATTTTTCTTTTTTGGGAAATGTTAACATCCTTTTTCAATCTTTTTTTGATAATTCATCCGAAGAATAAACAAATCGCTGATTTAATGGCGAATATTCGAAAATTTCTTCGGGCTTAAAGAATCGCTTTACTTCCTCAATAGCCGTTTCTACAGAATCGGATGCATGAACCACATTTTCCTGAACACTCATGCCATAGTCACCCCGTATTGTTCCGGGAAGTGCGTCGCGCGAATTGGTAACTCCGCACAGCGAACGTACTACACGCACCGCATCCACGCCCCGCCAACAGCATAATACCACAGGCGACGCCATCATGGAGGCAAGGATTGCCGGAAAAAAAGATTTCGACGCCAGATGACTGTAATGTTCCGTCAATATCTTCGGCGTCAATTGCTGCAATTTCATGCCAACTAACTGTAAGCCTTTCCGTTCAAACCGGTTAATTACTTCTCCAATTAATCCTCGCTGTACCGTTCCTGGTTTTAATATTACAAATGTTGTTTCCATATTATATTTTTATTTCGTATTTCTGTTTATTTTATACTGTATCAAATCACTGGATTGCTCCCTATCAATTTATTTTGATGCCAAAGGTGCAACTTTTTTTTCAAACTCAATTAATCAAACAACTTTTTTTCACATAAACAAATTAAAAAGGTTCACAATTCCTCTTGTAAAAAATACTACATATCAGATATATACATAAAAACATGTTTTACAGCATATTTTTATATTTAATATTAATTAACTAATAACTCCCCAATTTTCGCTATGTTTTCGTAGATGAAGGAGTTGCGATTTTATCACCTGATTTTCGGTTTTTTTTAATTGCGAGTCGTCATCAAGCAATTGTGTTGCGATTTCCCGTGCATACTGCAAGAGTTGTGAATCGCGAACGACATTGGCTATTTTTAACTCAAACGGGTCGCCGCTTTGCTGGGTGCCTTCCAAATCGCCCGGCCCGCGCATTTTCATATCGGCTTCGGCTATTTCGAAACCATCGTTCGTTTCTGTCATAATTGTCAGTCTGTCGCGAGTTTCCTTCGATATTTCATACGGTGCAAGCAAAATGCAGTACGACTGGTCGGCGCCCCGCCCTACCCTGCCCCGAAGCTGATGCAACTGCGATAATCCGAAACGGTTGGCGTTTTCGATGACCATAACCGTCGCATTCGGCACATTTACCCCAACTTCGATGACTGTTGTCGCTACCATTATTTGTGCTTCGTTGCGCACAAACCGCTGCATTTCTGCATCTTTTTCGCCAGGCGACATTCTTCCGTGCACCATACTGACTGTGTATTCTGGAAAAATTAGAT
>JAITHZ010000194.1 GCA_031279795.1 Bacteroidales bacterium | reverse complement strand
TGCTGTGCTTCTTCGATCTGCTCACTGTCGATAAACGCTACTTGAGCAGCAACGATTTTGTTGCCAAAAAATCATGGAAAAACCCATTTCCCGCAACAGTGGCCGACCAAATGATAGCGCAGGATACTACTCTGTATTACCGAGTCTTCAATCAGGCAGTAGACCCGTTTAATGACGCAACAGCTTCCTTCCGGCACAAATCTGTCGGCGGATACCATGCCGCAAAACTTCGCCGTTATCAGGATCTGATTACTCACCAGCTGTCAAAAGGCAACATGCAGGTGTTTAATATGTTGAACACAAAATATTTTATCGTTCCAAACCAGCAAACGAATCAGCCCATTGCCATGTTGAATCCCGATGCACTTGGAAATGCATGGTTTGTGGACCAAATCAAATGGGTAAATACTCCCGACGAAGAAATGAACAGCATGAACGATTTCAACCCGCTGCAAACGGCTATTATCAACAACCAGTTTGGAAAAGAAATCGGAAAAACAGTTATCTCTCCCAAAGACAGCCTTTCCTCCATCGAACTGACAGCGTATGCCGCCAATAAGTTAGTGTTTAAGGCAATCGCAAAGAAAGACGAAATAGCCATATTTTCAGATATCTACTATCCGGGATGGAAAGCAACAATCGACGGAAAAGAAACCCCGATAGCCTGCGCCAATTATGTGCTGCGTGCATTGCCGGTACCGGCTGGGGAGCATGTCATTGAATTTGTTTTCGATCCGGTTTCGATATATGTCACCGAAACCATTGCCTACAGCTCAATGATAATACTGTTGCTTGCAGTCATCACTTACGCCTGTTCGCTGTTTCTGCGAAAAAGAAACGCAGTGAAAATTGCAAATAAATAGCAACGTAATTTTATTTTATTTATATTTATAATCTATATGGGAACAATTTATCTTTTTCTTGCAACCGGTTTTGAAGAAACCGAAGCAGTAGCTGCGATTGACGTCATGCGTCGCGGCAACCTGAACGTACGTACGGTATCCGTTACCGGCAATTATCTCGTGTCCGGAACACATGACATTCCGGTAAAAGCAGATTTGTTGTTTGAAGACGCCGATTTCACCAATGCGGCGATGCTCGTGCTGCCTGGCGGTAGATTAGGTACGGAAAACCTCAATGCACACGAAGCGCTGAAGCAGTTACTGTCGGACTTCGACCGGCAAAACAGACCGTTGGCCGCCATTTGCGCTGCGCCAACCGTGCTGGGTGGACTGGGCATCCTGAACGGACGGAAGGCAGTTTGCTATCCGGGTTGCGAATCAAAACTGGGAAAAGCAATCTATACCAATGCGCCAGTTGTAGTCGACGGCCACATTATAACTGGCAAAGGACCAGCTTTTGCCATAGAATTCGGACTGGCTATAGTCGATTTTTTCAAGGGAATAAGAACGGCCTGCAATATTAGCCACGACTTACTGATACTGGATTAATCAGATTTTTCAGGATGGCCAATTGTTTTGTAGGAAGTTGAAAAGCATTTATGAGTCGAAAAGAAATATCACCATGGCGGTGGACACCATCACTCTATTTTGCCGAAGGATTACCTTATGTTGTGGTCATTACCGTATCAATCATTCTGTTTAAACGGCTTGGACTGTCGAATACCGATGTTGCGTTTTACACCAGCTGGCTTAATTTACCGTGGGTAATCAAACCGTTCTGGAGTCCATTCGTTGATTTACTGAAAACAAAACGCTGGTGGATTGTATCCATGCAGTTGATGTTGGGCGCGGGAGTGGCGGGCGTAGCTTTTGCCATCTCGTCGCCGTTTTATGTACAGGCAAGTCTGGCTTTTTTCTGGCTGATTGCCTTCTCCTCTGCAACGCACGACATTGCAGCCGACGGGTTTTACCTGTTGGGGCTGAATCCTGCGCAACAATCGTTTTTTATAGGTATCCGCACGACTTGTTACCGGCTGGCAATGATTTCCGGTCAGGGAGCGCTGATTGTTCTTGCTGGCGCACTCGAAGTATTTACAGGAAACGTGCGCTATGCATGGTGCATTGCTTTCTTTGTTCTGGCTGGAATCTTCGTATTGCTGTTTGTTTATCATCGCGTTGCGCTTCCGTATCCAGAAAGGGACAAACCGTCCAACGTTTGCAAAACAGACATGCTGCGGGAATTTTGTGGTGTATTCATTGCATTTTTCAGGAAAGAAGGCATTGGCATCGCGCTTGCATTCATGCTTTTTTACCGACTGAGCGAATCACTGCTCGTGAAAATGGCTGTACCATTCCTGTTAGACAGCCGAGAAGCAGGTGGTATGGGCATGACAACCGGACAAGTTGGACTGGCGTATGGCACAGTCGGAGCTATTGCGCTGATTGCTGGAGGAATACTGGGAGGAGTCACCGTATCCCGTTACGGCCTTAAGCGCTGGCTCTGGCCGATGGCCCTGTCAACAACTTTGCCCAACATCGTGTACGTGTATCTGTCCTGTTCGTTGACGGCTCATCTGGTTGTTGTTCACGCGGCGGTTGCGGTCGAACAGTTTGGCTTTGGCTTTGGTATCACTGCCTACATGCTTTATCTCATGCATTTTTCCGAAGGTAAATATAAAACCGCACATTATGCCATTGCAACCGGCGTCATGGCCTTAAGCATCATGCTGCCGGGAATGATCGCTGGATGGCTGCAGGAATTACTGGGCTACAAACATTTCTTCATCTGGGTCATGATTTGCATAATTCCTGCCTGTGTCGTTATCCCGTTCGTAAAATTGAGACTGAATTCATAAAAAACATTCTGCCATCCATAAAAGAAAAAATAAAATATTAATTGCCATTCCATGATTTATTTATATCTTTGGCCTGTTTTTTACATAAAATATATCAATCTCTTTCAAAAACTAACATTATGGAAAATATTGGTGATTGGATTTATCTCATTTTTATTGCAATAGCAGTAATCGGTTCGTTTTTCAAACCCAAAAAGCGTGCTGAACAAACGCCTCCTGTACGTAATCCTCACAGTCATCCTGAAGCATCGGAGCGCCCTGTTCAGAGCTGGGACGACGTATTGCATCGTTTCGGCGAACGAGTAACGCCCAAGCCCGAAGCGGAACCTGTGAAGAAACCGAAGGCGAAATCATTTATTGAAACCGTGTCCGCAGAAAATTCTCAGCAACGCAAAACACCCCTGACGTCAAGCATTGCCGACCGTATCAAGAGCTATTCCAACGAACAGCCTGTTGACACAGATTCTGCGCTGGTATTTAATTTCAATGATTTGGACGAAATAAAAAAAGGAATTGTTTACAGCGAAATCTTCCGACCAATCGTCTGAGCACGAAGCACATCCCGCGAAGAAAAGTTTTCCACAAATAAAAGTCTCCCGCAAAGAACACAAAGTACACAAAGGAAGAAAAGTTGTGAACTTTGTGAACTTCGTGGGAATAAAAGAAAACGTTGTTTGTGGGAATAAAAATAAAGAAAACGTTGCAGGAAATAAATAATTATCTAAAATTATGAGAAAAGTATTTGTTAGCGGATGCTATGACATGCTTCACAGTGGGCATGTAGCATTTTTTGAAGAGGCGTCCGCACACGGCGAGTTGTATGTTGGAATTGGTTCGGACAAAACGTTGTACGAGCTGAAAGCCCGTTGGCCGCTGAACAACGAAAACGAACGGCTGTATATGGTTCAATCGTTGAGATTCGTAAAGGACGCATGGATTAACAGCGGAAGCGGATTGATTGACTTTATGAACGAAATCAACGCACTGAAACCGGATATCTTTTTCGTAAACAGCGATGGACACAGCACGCTGAAAGAACAGCTATGTCTGGAATTGGGTATTGAATACGTTGTCAGCAAGCGAATTCCTCACGCAGATTTGCCGATACGTTCTACTACCGCTTTACGCAGCGAATGTCTGATTCCCTATCGCATTGACCTGGCTGGCGGCTGGCTTGATCAGCCCAACGTCAGCAGCTTGCATCCGGGTTCGGTGCTGACAATTTCCATCGAACCGGATTATGAATTTAACGACCGCAGCGGCATGTCCACCAGTTCGCGCAAAAAGGCCATTGAGCTGTGGCAGGTGGATATTCCGTCGGGCGACAGAGAAAAATTAGCCAAAATGCTCTTCTGCTTCGAGAATCCTCCAGGTACAAAATACGTTAGCGGTTCGCAGGATTCGCTCGGTATTGTTTTGCCAGGACTGAACAGGCTCTATTACGATGGCGATTACTGGCCTTGCAAGATCGAATCGCTTCACGATAACGATTTGATGACGTGGATAGAGGAACGCCTCTGGCTGGTTCCGCTTTATCCGCGTCACAACAACTACGATGTGCTGGCAAATACATGCATCACCATCGAAAATGCTAAGCGGCTCAGCGAAGCCACAGCTGCCTGCTGGAAAGCAATATGCGAAAAAGATGCACCAACATTCGGGAAAGCTGTACGCGAAAGTTTCGAGGCACAGATTGCGATGTACCCCAATATGGTGTCGAACGATATCTTTGAGGCCCTGAACAAATACAAAAACGGTACGCTGGGCTGGAAACTTAGCGGAGCTGGCGGTGGTGGATATCTGATTTTTGTCAGTGAATCGCCCATAGAAAACGCAATTCAGATCCGAATTAGAGTTGAAACTTGAAGAGAAGCCTCATTTCAATTACTAATTACATTGCTAATTGCTAATTACTAATTACTAATTATTAAAAGACTATGATTACATTTATTATTTCCCTGTGCATATTGATTGGAGGATATTTCATTTATGGACGGGTAACAGAAAAAATATTCGGTCTCAACGTTTCGCGTCGAACCCCGGCCTATGTAAAACGGGATGGCGTGGACTATTTGCCTATGAAAACATGGCGCGTGTTTATGATTCAATTCCTGAACATAGCAGGGGTAGGGCCTGTCTTTGGCGCTATAATGGGGGCAAAGTTCGGTGTATCGTCGTATGTGTGGATTGTATTTGGAACACTGTTTGCCGGAGCTGTCCACGATTACGTTTCTGGCATGATTTCTCTCCGGATGAATGGCGCCAGTTTGCCCGAAATTCACGGTCGCTACCTTGGCGGTTTCATCAAGCAGTTTATGCGTATTTTTATGGTTGTGCTGATGATTCTGGTGGGCGTCGTTTTTGTAGTTGCGCCAGCCAATCTGCTGGCCGACCTTACGCCGGATTTCCTTGACGCTCGATTCTGGATTGGGGCCATTATCGTTTATTATCTGCTGGCGACCTTGTTGCCTATTGACAAGATTATCGGCAATCTTTATCCTATCTTCGGCTTTTGTATTCTTATTATGGCTGTTGGAATTTTAGTAGTAATCGTCGCTAATCAGCCGGAATTGCCCGAATTGTGGCACGGAGTGGAAAACCGGCATCCGCAAGCGGCCACCAACCCCATTTTCCCGATGATGTTTATTTCAATAGCCTGCGGAGCAATTTCCGGATTTCACGCCACACAATCGCCGCTGATGGCTCGTTGCCTGACGAACGAAAGATACGGACGCCCTGTTTTTTTCGGAGCAATGGTCTTTGAAGGAATCGTTGCCTTGATATGGGCTACGGCTGCCACCTGGTTCTTTTTCGATACCACCGACGGGAAAGTCTTTTTTGAAAGTGGCACAAATGCTGCCGTCGTCGTGAATACCATCTCGCAAAACTGGCTGGGAACGGTCGGAGCCGTACTGGTTGTTCTGGGCGTGATTTTCGCGCCGATCACATCCGGCGATACCGCTTTCCGGTCTGCACGCCTGATAGTAGCCGATTTCTTGCGCCTCGACCAAAAGCCAGTCATCAAACGCTTCCTGATTGCCATACCGCTGTTTGCCGTCGCCGGAAGTGTATTGTTCTACAGTCTGCACGATAAAAATGGATTCGAAACCATCTGGCGCTACTTTGCATGGGCTAACCAGACTTTGTCGGTCTTTACGCTTTGGGCTGTGACCGTTTATCTGACTGTCAAGAAGAAAAAATATATCATCACCCTCGTGCCTGCACTGTTTATGACGATGGTCTGTTCGACGTTCGTTTTCGCACAGAAAGAAGTCTTCCTTGGACTGGACATAACGCTGTCGTATCTGCTGGGCAGTGTTGTGACGCTGGCGACGCTCGCCGCTTTCTTTTACTGGAAACGAAAAAGAACAAAGCTGATAAAATCCAGTTAACGCGGATTAACACACGGCTCACAAAGAAAGAAATGAATCTCCCACAAAGCTCGCAAAGCACACAAAGAAAGAAATGCTTTGTGGAAATGAATCTCCCACAAAGTTTTGCGGGAGATCGTTGCTTACATTAATGAACTGTATATTTCAGACTTTTTTATTGACATTATTATTTTTTAGCTTTATATTCTTCATATTGTATTAATTCAATGTGAAGAAAACGATTGCCGCAAACTAAAAAAGTCGTCGTATAAGTCTGAAATTAATAATACCAAGCATCAAAAACCATCATAATTCATTTTTCGACCTGTCTGTGGAAATGTACACGTACATCACCGGAACGACGAATATAGTCAACAAGGTTGAAATGAGCAATCCGCCAACAACGGCTATTCCCATGGCAATTCGTCCGTTAGCGCCTTCTCCGTTGGCGAAAACGAGCGGTAACAATCCCAAAACGGTACAAAAGCTGGTCATCAAAATCGGACGAAGGCGTTGCACCGACGCTTCTTCAATGGCCTCGCGTTTCGATTTGCCGGCTTGCTGGCGCTGGTTGGCAAATTCCACAATCAGGATACCGTTTTTTGCGACCAGCCCGATTAGCATGATAATGCCAATCTGGCTGAAAATATTCATCGTAATATCCGAATAATACATGAGTATCAGCGCACCGGCTATAGCCAGAGGGACAGAAAACATAATGACAAACGGGTCTTTGAAACTCTCGAACTGGGCGGCTAATATCAGGTATATCAATACGATTGCCAGAATGAATGCGAACATGAGACTGGATGAACTTTCGCGAAAATCCTTCGAATCGCCGGTAAGCGCAGTGCGGAAGGTGTCGTCGAGCGTTTCGCGGGCAATTCTGTCCATCTCGTCAAGCGCCTCTCCCATTGTCACGCCTTCGGCCATGCCTGCCGACACGGTTGCGGAGTTAAAACGGTTATAACGATACAATTGCGGCGGAGCAACCGTTTCTCGCAAATCCACCAGGTTGTCTAACTGAATCATGTTGCCGACATAATTTTTCAGGTAAATGGATTTCAAATCCAGAGGCGTATTTCGTTTTTGGCGGTTAATTTCTCCCAGAATCTGATACTGTTTTCCGTTCATGTAGAAATAGCCCATTCGCTGGCCACTCAAGGCATACTGCAATGTCTGCCCGATATCTCGTGTGCTCACGCCCAGCAGCGAAGCTTTGTTGCGGTTAATTTCCACACGGGTTTCCGGCTTGGTGAATTTCAGGTTTACATCGGCCATCTGCAATTTGGGACTTTCATTTATTTGCTTCATAAACAGAGGAATATATTCCCGCAATTTTGCAAGGTTCTGCGCCTGAAGGACATATTGAACCGGCATGCTTGTTCGTCGTCCGCCAAAAGTAGACTGTTGCTGCACAAAGGCACGTGCTTCCGTTTCTTTGCGAACGGCGCGCGACAGAACGTCGTAAATTTCCATCTGGCTGCGTTTCCGTTCCCTGATATCGGGCAAAACCAGCCGCACGGTACTGAATGTTCCCCGTACTAAGCTGATACTTAGCAATTTTTCAGGAACTTCGCGGTCGGTAATGGTTGCAATCTTGTCGGTATAGTT
>JAITHZ010000084.1 GCA_031279795.1 Bacteroidales bacterium | reverse complement strand
CGCAGAAGCATTGTGCGGATTTTCAACATTGTACCCCGCCCAAACGTCGTAAACAGCCGAGACGTTATGCGACATAGCCTGCCTTTAATGATAAATTAGAAACATGAAATTTCAGTACTCGCCACCAAAAAATCAAGCAGTATCAACCGATGACCTTATCGCTGATTTAAAGTTGGTAGCAAAAAAAATTGAATACGGAAAAATTATCTCAAAGCCTTTATGTTGCATATGGTAAATATGACGTATCAACCATCACGAGACGTTTTGGGACTGGAATAAAGCAATAGAACATCTTGGCTTAAAGCCTGGCAATATTAGCAATTATTCTGATGAAGAACTTTTCGAGAACATCCTCAATATATGGCAACATAAAGGCAAACAACCTACGCGAAGGGATTTAAATTCTGAACCTTCAAAAATAAGTCAAAGCCCATACAATCGGCGCTTTAGTTCTTGGTCAACAGCAATTAAAAAATTTATTGAGTATGCAAACGAGAATGACATAAAATCTATTAAAAGTGAAAGCGC
This sequence comes from Bacteroidales bacterium, assembly GCA_031279795.1. Classification (GTDB taxonomy): domain Bacteria; phylum Bacteroidota; class Bacteroidia; order Bacteroidales; family WRGA01; genus WRGA01. The sequence continues at coordinate 3,957 of JAITHZ010000084.1, read as the reverse complement.
CGATACTTCCACTAAAAAAACGAGTAGAGACCCTTCGCTTCGGTTGCGTTTCAAAGTATTGAAACGAGATAATTTTTCCTGTGTTCAATGTGGAGCGAGTCCTGCAAAAAATCCAGCGGTTGTTTTACATATTGACCACATAAAACCATGGAGCAAGGATGGCGAGACTGAAATTTCTAATTTGCAGACGTTGTGTCAAAATTGCAATTTGGGTAAAAGTAACCTTGAATAAAGGCAGGCTACGATCGCCTAACACGGCATATACGGCTGCACTACTCGTACCTCGTCGTTTCGCCCATATTTGCCCGTGGTAAGCTCCCGCTGGTCGCAAATTGTACCACGGGCAAACATCGTATATGCCGAAACGTTAGCTGTGATTTTAAGAGCGATACGACATAACGTAATGACGAGAAAAATAGTGATGGGAATTTTGCCAGTAATTTTGGGTGGACTAATATATCTGACCTACAGGACTGACACTTTAATAATTCCTAATTCCTAATTCCTAATTGAAGATTTTATGTTACCTTTGCACCATTTTCAGACAAAATAGTAATATCAATAATCAGTGTATTATAATAAATAAATGTATGAACCGTAAATTCACAGAGTATTCGCATTTTGATTTATCGGAAGTGAATAAAGAAATACTGGAGAGGTGGGAAAAAGATTGTGTTTTTCAGCAAAGTATTGAAAACAGAAAAGATGCGCCAACTTTCGTTTTTTATGAAGGACCGCCATCGGCAAACGGGATGCCGGGTATTCATCATGTTATTGCTCGAACCATCAAAGACATTTTTTGCCGCTACAAAACCATGAAAGGTTTTCAGGTAAACCGGAAGGCAGGATGGGATACACACGGATTACCGGTGGAACTTGGCGTGGAAAAATCGCTGGGTATTACAAAGATAGATATTGGGAAAAAAATCTCGGTAGAGGATTACAATGCTGCCTGTCGCCGCGAAGTGATGAAATACACAAAAGAATGGGAGGACTTGACGAAAAAAATGGGCTATTGGGTCGACATGAGCTCCCCGTACGTAACCTGTGACAACCGATATATCGAAAGCCTGTGGTTTTTATTGAAACAATTGTACAGCAAAGGATTACTCTACAAGGGATATACCATCCAGCCTTATTCACCGGCAGCAGGCACAGGGCTTTCGAGTCACGAACTGAATCAGCCGGGGTGCTACCGCGATGTAAAGGATACAACATGCATAGCACAATTTAAAATAATCAACAATAAAAAATCGGCATTACTAAATAAAAGCGAAAATGCATATTTTCTTGCCTGGACAACCACTCCATGGACATTGCCGTCGAATACAGCGCTTTGCGTTGGGGCGAATATTGATTATAATTTGGTAAAAACTAAAAATCCGTATACACACGAACCTTCTGTATTGATATTGGAAAAAGAAAGAGTTCCAGCATATTTTGGCGGAAAGAAGATTGAAACTTACGAAATTATCGGCGAAGTCAAAGGACGAGAACTGGAAGGCTGGGAATATGAACAGCTGTTTCCATGGATAAAACTGTCCAATGCCTTTCGTGTAATTTGCGGCGATTTTGTCACAACCGAAGATGGAACAGGAATTGTGCATATTGCTCCAACGTTCGGATCTGACGACGACCGCGTGGCAAAAGCAAATGGAGTGCCTCCGCTGATATTGACGGATAAAGACGGCATGCAACGCCCAATGGTCGATTTGTCAGGAAAATTCTACCAGCTCCAAGAACTGGACGCGACCTTTGTATCAGAAAACGTGAATGTTGATTTATACAAAAAATATGCTGGACGCTTCGTGAAAAATGCCTACGACCCGAATCTTTCCGATACCGACGAATCAGTTGATATTGCCTTGTGTATGGAGTTGAAAGAGCAAGGGAAAGTTTTCAAAATCGAAAAGCATATCCACAGTTATCCGCACTGTTGGCGGACCGACAAACCGGTGCTTTATTATCCGCTCAACAGCTGGTTTATCCGTAGCACAGCCTGCCGAGAGCGAATGATTGAACTGAATGGAACAATTTTGTGGAAACCCGAAAGTACTGGCGCCGGACGTTTTGGGAAATGGCTGGAAAACCTGCAAGACTGGAATCTCTCTCGCAGTCGCTACTGGGGAACACCGCTTCCCGTCTGGCGCACGGAAGACAATACGGAAGAAATATGCATCGGCTCAATGGAAGAACTGTTTGCCGAAATCGAAAAGGCAGTTGCGGCAGGTCTGATGGCCGAAAATCCGTTTCCTAACTTCAAGGTCGGCAACTATTCCGCCGCGAATTATGCAGTCGAAAACATTGATTTGCATCGTCCGTATGTGGATAACATCATTCTCGTTTCGCCCACAGGCAAACCGATGAAACGCGAAACAGACCTGATTGACGTTTGGTTCGACAGCGGAGCAATGCCGTTTGCGCAGGTACATTACCCATTTGAAACAACCGAAAACGAAATTGATACCCAAGCCAAACAGAACTTCAAAGCCGTTTTTCCAGCCGATTTCATTGCAGAAGGTGTTGACCAGACGCGAGGATGGTTTTTCACACTTCATGCTATCGCAGCCATGCTTCGAGACAGCGTCTCATTCAAAGTCGTTGTTTCCAACGGATTGATTTTGGATAAAAACGGCAACAAGATGTCGAAACGACTGGGAAATGCTGTTGACCCCTTCGGCACAATCGAACAATACGGTTCAGATCCGCTGCGCTGGTACATGATAACCAATGCATCGCCATGGGAAAATCTGAAATTCGATATAGATGGCGTGGAAGAAACCCGTCGCAAATTTTTCGGAACTCTCTACAACACCTATGCTTTTTTTGTTCTGTATGCCAATGTCGATGGATTTTCATACGCCGAAGCCGAAATTCCGCCAGCCGAACGTCCCGAAATCGACCGGTGGATTATTTCGCTGCTGAATTCGCTGATAAAGGAAGTTGACGAGCAATACAGCGCCTACGAACCAACTCGGGCTGGACGGGCCATCTCCGATTTCGTGAACACCAACCTCAGTAACTGGTACGTGCGCCTGAACCGAAAACGTTTCTGGGGCGGCACATACGACAGCGACAAAATATCGGCTTACCAGACGCTTTACACATGCCTCGAAACAGTTGCCCGCCTGATGTCGCCTGTTGCGCCGTTTTACAGCGACCGTCTGTATCTGGATTTGACAGGCGTTACAGGCAAAGGAAATCCGGTATCTGTACATCTGGCCGATTTTCCCGTCGCACATGAAACCCTGATTGACAAAGAACTGGAAGAACGAATGGATAATGCACAACGCATTTCATCCATGGCGCTGGCCTTGCGCCGAAAGGTAAACATCAAAGTCCGTCAGCCACTTGCTTCGCTCTTGATTCCGGTTTTCGACAGGCATCAGAAAGAAAGCATCAACGCCGTTAAAGATTTAATTTTGAATGAAATAAATGTAAAGGAATTAAACTTCGCCGATACTGCTGCCGGTATTCTGGTGAAACGAATCAAACCCGATTTCAAAAAGCTGGGACCGAAATATGGAAAAATCATGAAAGATTTAACCAAAACAATTTCCAGTATGTCGCAGGAAGATATTTACATGTTTGAAAAAAAAGCTGCATTTACATTCGATATCAATGGAGAACAGGCGGTTGTAGAACTTACCGACGTTGAAATCATTTCCGAAGATATCCCCGGCTGGCTGGTCGCCAATGAAGGCAATATCACCGTCGCACTCGACATCACCGTTAACGATGAGTTGCGTCGCGAAGGAATCGCACGAGAACTGGTGAACCGTATTCAGAACCTGCGCAAATCCAGCAATTTCGAAATCACAGACAAAATCATTGTTCGCATTGCTCGAAATCCGCAAATCGACGACGCTGTAGAAAAATACCGCGAATACATTGCCAATCAAGTACTGGCCGTTTCCATTGAACTGGTTGAGTCCGTCGAAACCCCTGCAGTATTGG
>JAITHZ010000070.1 GCA_031279795.1 Bacteroidales bacterium | reverse complement strand
GCAGTCGGCTTTCGGAGGAACAGACACGCTATATTTTTGAAACCAACACGATTGGATTCGCCGAAAATGATGCCAGCGTCAATGTAGATGATATTATAGAAACCGTTAATCACTTCTTTTGTTTCGATTATATGCTGGATATTGCTGCTGAACCACTATCAGAAAATCACATACAGCATATTCATTATTTGTTAAAAATCAACACTTCCGATGCTCGTAAGGATTGGTTTAGAGTTGGCAAATACAAATTGTTGCCCAATATGATTGGCGACAACGAAACTTCGTCGCCCGAAAATGTGCAGGCAGATATGGAGTTTCTTTTATCCGAATATCACCGTAAAGCGCAAATTTTTGTTGAGGACATAATTGACCTTCACTATAATTTTGAGCGAATACATCCATTTCAGGACGGTAACGGGCGAGTCGGCAGGCTTGTTATTTTTAAAGAATGTTTAAAACACAACATCATACCCTTTATTATTGAAGATACGCACAAGTTTTATTACTATCGCGGATTAAGTGAATATCCGCGTGTAAAAGGCTTTTTGACGGATACATGTCTTTCGGCGCAGGATGAATATGCAAAAATGAAAGATTTCTTTAGAAATTAACCTAAAAATAAGACATGCTGAAAAATCTTCAATATTGAATCCGACTATCAGTTATCTGCACACGCCCGGCGAGCGTCGTTATTCGCTGGCGCTGGATATTGCGGAAATTTTCAAGCCCGTGTTTGTACGACTTTTCCTCAATACTCAACCGTAATCATCTGTATATTAATGTTTTAAAAAATGTAGTCACCCTTATTTTTAGTGTTTTTGGGGATTCATCAAGGGGTTAATAAATTCGGCAAGTTGGGTTAACGGATGAGCACGGATTTTTTCCTGAATTAATTTGAGACTTTCAAAATTGTCATTTCGTAATTACATGCAAATCAATTTATTGCAATTTTAATTTATTTACAAAAGCCAGCGACGACAATGTTGCCGCCACTGGCTTCCTTCACACCAAGCAATTTTTAATTTTTAATTTTTAATTTTTAGTTTTGCTCGACTTTCATTTTTACTTTTTCATTTTTACAGTTACGTTTTTGTTGGTGATAATAGCTGACGGTGCATTACAGTAGGGCGTTTCCAGCTCAATATCCGCTTCGGAGAAGGCTATTTGCTGGCAAACGTCGTCTGCTTCGCTCATAAACGCGACGGATGTGACCGCTGTCATGTAAACTGGTTTGCCCTTTTCGTCAAACAGTGGATTACCGTCCTCGTCTGTCAGCTGAATGAGGCCGCTTGTGTCTGGCGCCTTTATTTTCAGCTCGTAGGTGTAAGTACCGCTTGCAGGAAGCGTAATCCCAGTTATTTCACAGATAATCGGGCCATCGCTTACCGTGCCTTCGCAAGTTCCTGTCACAGACGAGAGATTATCAAAACCTTCAGGCAAGATGATACTCATGTATGCTGTCAAGCTGACTGTGTTGGGATTCGTCGCAGTGATGCTGTAGGTGATTACGTCGTTTTCTTTGTAGCAAGCTTTGCTCGCAGTAGCGGTTACCGTTATTTTTTCAAGAATCGGCAGCGGGCTGGCAAGCGCTTTCGTTTTCGTCAGTTCGCCGCAGCCAAGGTAACGGTCGCAACTGATGAGGAAGGCCGGATTGGGCAGGTCGTTTATGATGCGGATATAGTCTATCCGCCCATTGCTTCCATAGTAATTGCCGGCAACAGCGCTGCTTTCAAATTTAGCTTTTGCGGTAACGATCAACGTGGTGAACCCCGGTATGTACAGATTGTCAATTTGCAATGTCTGTGTATTTCCGTAGGAGTTAACATGCGTATCCAGCTGTACGGCGTCTTCGTGGCTCAACGTGACGCTTCCACCGATCCATGACAGTTCACTTGGAAGTATATCTCTGAAATTTACCGGTTTGGGATTACAGTTGGCATTGAAGAGGCGGTAAGTCATCACGATCTCCTCGCACAAGTAAGCCTCTTCCGGCGCTTCTTTGCTGAACGACAGCCCGTCTTCATTGACTGGCGGCGGCGGCGGCGGACAAGAAAATGTAATCGGTCCGACGCCAATATCGTTGACATGACTAATCAGATTGGCGCCGCCCGTGCTGCGGGATTCTGCCTCATGTACGATAACAATCTGCCCGACAGGAAGGTCGAAATCAACCCGCAACCGGCTGTCAATATTGGAATAGGAGGTACCCTTTTTATTCCCCGTAGCGATGTTGCCAGAAATAGTGAATGCGCGCAATTTTGGATTGGACTGCACATACGACAGGCGCGGAAGTACCTGTGTATTGTCGCACATACCATAAATGGTGACAACATCACGGTTCGAGCCTGCAGCATCAATATCGTAAATTTCGAACGAAGCAGCAAGCGGCGTCGAAAGGGTTATTGTGGTAGTTTCCTTACCGCCAGGATTCACTTTTCCCAGCTGTCGGGCGCTGAGCTGCCACGAACTGTTGGCTCCGACACGAGGATATCCGCTGCTTCTACGCGCTCCTGACCCTGTGCCTCCGGTGTACTGAAGGCTGAAGTTGGCCGTTATACCTGACCCAAGATTGGCTGTGCGTAGTACCGACTTGTTATTGTCGCCGCTCACCGTACGGGGAAATTCCGCAGTTGTGAATTTCATTGTTTTGGCGCCAGTAAAGGCGTTGCAGTAACCGCAAACTCCAGCAGGATCGGGTTTGGCTGCAAAGGTGACAAAGGTGTAACGGTGGTCGAGTACCAGCGAAAACTGATGTTCTCCGTTGATAAATTCTCCGGGTATCTGCAATGTCCAGCGATGCGTGGCGTCGTCCCAAGTGCCGGGTATGGTTCCGGCAAACAGGCTGTCGGCATCGTAGGCCACCAGCATGTACACCTTGTGCCCTGCATTGTATGGAAAAGTCTCTGGATGGTTTTGCATCCGGATGGTAAGGGTAGGATTGACCAATGAACTTGCGTTGTCAATCATCCAGACACGCCGCAGGCGTTCTTCGGCATCGATGCAGATGTCATCCGTCGGTTTGAACGGAATTTTGCCACTCAGCGAATCCGCTCCGCAGACAATAAATTCCCCATTGTCGAGTTGTTGTTTTACACCGTTCTCCGTTACCGCCATCCACATTACGCCGCCATATTTGGTGGAGCGGGTTTGTATGTTGTTCACTCCTGCATTGTCGTCGCGCACCAGTGCGCTTATGTAATCGTGATACTTGCGGTAAAATAAGTCGGATGCGCCCGGCCACACAGTGGTTTTCCTGTCCGAGAGTTTGTAGTCGAACCCTTCTCCGTTTATGTCGACCGTTATCCCGTATTTCAGTCCCAGATAGGAATAAATAGCATTCTTTTCGTCCACCGAAAGCGCTCGTTCGTAGGCAAAGGTCTCGCCCATGGATGCCTCCAGCGACCGATTGGAATATGAGCCAACGCCCAGCGTACCTGGTCCATTCATTTGATGGCCGCCACCGAAACTTGACCTCACGATGGAATCCGACAAACCATCTACTTCAAACCAGACAATTTTGTTCTCAATATCACCTTCAAAAAGAAACGAAGTGGTAGTACCTGTTGTGTACAAAGTTTTCTTGGAAGTATTTACATCACCAGCGCCAGCGCCGCCGTCTTCTGCAAAACGGCCTACTCCTGCTCGCAGATTAACATCTGTCCGCTGCAAACCAAAGGCTGGATGCCCGTCAGCCGTCCACCCTGGATAATTCCGGCCGAATCCATATACATACGATCGGTAAGATGCGCCAAATTCGTTGTTGTACAACGTAATATAGGTATAGTGCTGCGGAGCGGCAACACTCATGGGGCCATTAGATGTGCTGAGATATTCCGATTGTACATTATCATCATTTGTGCCAGCATTATGGATATGGAATGTCACAGCCGGATGATAATTCATTTCCTTATTGTAACGTTCCCAGCCTGGGGCAAAACTTATTGGAGCGGCCACTCTTTTTATGAAGGAGTAGGTCGCTGTATAGGGAGATGGCGTGGTTGGCGAGAATACGCTGTGCCACGCCATTACATCATATTCGCGATTGGCTACATCATCAGGGTCGGCTGCTACCGGAGTTGGTGGATAACCAGGTGTTATTGAACTCTCAACATCGGCACGCAGCCACATGCGCAGGCCAGCCAGCACGCCGGCCGGCGCCTGTTGCGCGCTGTATGTGGCCAGCAGCAGGTATTCTCCGTCATTTACCTGGATATTGTCTAACTGAGATGTGTTGATGTCGAACTGATGCAAACGTGTCTGAGCCGGAACAAAATCGGGAGTTGAGGAAATCAATAAATAAGTATTAGCTTTAAAATCAGTCCAGTAATGCAAGAATTTCAGCATGGTTGTGCTCAGGCCGGTCATCTGTGTTTTGAAGACTGCCGAACCGAAATTGAGCGGCGTCGTTAATGTTGCATTACTAAAAGATCCTGGAGAAATTTCGGTAATGGGGCGAATTTCAGAGGCGTCGGTAGCGCTGAACAGCACAAACTGCATGTCAGAGGCGATTGAGCCGCTATTTTCAGTATTGAGTTGCGCAAAGCCAGTGGCGTTGTTTACAGATACTGCAAAAGGCGAAGAAGTCACAGCTTTTTCGCCAAACGCCCGCGCCTGTTTTATATGAAGCCCCATTGCGTCGTCGCGTCCAATGCCAAAGACCTGCGATTCGTAACGTATTCCTGCTGCGTCCACTGCTTCTCCGCGATTCCATACCACCGTTCCGTCATTGATGATGTAGTCTCCTAGTTCAAGCGTAAGTCCGTATTTCAGCGCAAGATACGAATTTACCTGCTGCACCTCAACCGGCTTCATGACTGTGCCAGCTGTGGTGGAGTAAACAAGTATTTCCTGTATCTGCCCAAGGAAAGCGTTACCTGTGCCGTCGACACGTCCTATTCGGGAAACGCCGGAAGTGGTTGGGCTAAATGTTGCTGGAAGATAGCTTCGTGAATTTCCATTAAAGTAGAGTTGCTGGTTTTTGTCCGCGCTGTTAGGACGAATAACGGCGGTTATGCCATACAAGTCTGCAACATTGTTGCGCGCAAATATATTGGAGGTAGCGCTTCCCGTATTGAAAGCAGGGTTTCTTACAGCCCAGAAGGTGGCGTTGTTGACATTGTCATTAGGCGTAAAAAGCCCCGCTATTGACGCACCTCCTCCGGTTTTCCTTGATACAATAAACGTATAGTATGCCTTGCTGGTGTTAACAAAATCCGTAGAAGCTGCCCGCTGCAGGTATTGAGCTGTTGTCTCAAGGTGCACCGAAGGCTGGAAATTCATCAGATACGTATTCCTGTTGAATTTAGGGCTGCCCGTACCTGTAAAATTCCTGCCCAAACCGGAATTGTCAGTCCATGGGTTCACGACTGCAGCATGAGCAAGCGCTAAAGCATCAGCCTTCAGCCAGAGTTCTTTTGTATAAGCAGGAAATGGCGCCGGATCCTGATACTTGGCAAATGTCAGGTAAACAACGTCAGTATTATTAAATGTTTGCGGAACGCTTACAGTTCCGTCAGTATTTACCGCATAGAACGAAGTCTGGGCTGGTACGAAGTCTGGCGTTGAAGAAACGAGCAGCACGTCGGCTTCATCCGTTGTTTTCAGGTTCACGCCACTCAGGGTTGCAACACCCGACAACTGTGTGCGGAAAATTTCGGCCATGCGTATTGAAATCTGATGAGGAAGCGCACCATTGTGCATTCCAGCGTTGGCCTGTATTGAGAGATTGGTGAACCCAGTCTTTCCGTTGGAAGAAAACATCAGGTAAGCGCCATCGGGCAATGTTGCGGCATTGTCACGGTTCAGAGCTGCGAGTGTTCCTACCCAAGCCGTCAGAGTGGACTGTGCTTCGGAACTGTGCGACTGCTTCTGGTAAAGCTTAGTTTGACTGTCACGCGCCAGTCCAAAAACCGAAGTAGAGTAACCGATGTTCTGCGCACGGTTCCAAACAGCTTCGCCGGATGAATTGACGTAATTGCCAGCGTCAAGCGTTACTCCATACTTGATGGCCAAATAGGAATTTATTTTTGCTACTTCAACACCGTTCATCGGAGTACCGGCATCGCCTGCAAACACAATCAATTCCTGCAGATTGCCCAAAAATGGACGGCCGGTGGTTGATGTTGAAGAACCTATTCTTGGAACAGGGGTAGCGCTGCCATCTTCTGTTCCTTTCCCCAACGGACGAGTAGCAAATGTCTGTTCTTTGCCGTTGGCATACATTCTGTCGTAACCACTACCGATAGCCGCATTCAGGAGAACAACGCCACTTACGCCGAAAGGCCGCCCACTTGCCATTATCCTCTCGATAGCTGCTCCGCCACGCGACCATACACGGCCGGAGGACCAGCCGACATAGTTTGAGTTGTACGTATTTAAAGAAAACACCG
>JAITHZ010000064.1 GCA_031279795.1 Bacteroidales bacterium | reverse complement strand
GAATTACAACATCTTAAATATCAGCTTCAACCTCATTTTGTTTTTAATATTCTTAACAATATTTATTCGCTTATCGACACCGCACCGAAAACAGCGCAGGAAACTTTGCATAAATTGAGTAAACTCATGCGTTATATGTTATATTATGCTAAGAAAGACAGTATTACGCTCGCCGAAGAAATTGATTTTATTGAAAAATACATCCGGCTGATGCAATTGAAACATGACGAAAAAGTAAAGATTGATTATCGTTTTTCCGAATTGCAAGACAAGTCGTATTCCATTGCGCCACTGTTGTTTGTTCCTTTGGTTGAAAATGCTTTTAAACACGGCGTTTCCACGCAGGATGTTTCGGATATTTTCTTTGAATTTTATCTGTCTGATAATAAACTGATTTTCAAAAGCGAAAACAGTAATCACCCGAAAACGTCAACCGATAAAAGCGGTTCGGGTATCGGACTGGAAAACCTGACAAAACGGCTTGAACTCATTTATCCCTCGAAACATACGTTTCATTTCGGAGTTTTGGACGGTAAATTTATTGCCGAATTACAAATTAAACTGGAAAATTATGGATAAAATTAATTGCCTGATAGTTGACGACGAATTTCCTGCTCTTGATTTGCTGGAAAAATACGTCAACGACACGCCTTTTTTGAGGCTGGCAGGACGTTGCGACAATGCCATCGAAGCAATCAAACAGATGGGACGTCAGAAAATAGATTTACTCTTTTTGGACATTCAAATGCCTGATTTGACGGGCATTGAGCTGTCGAAAACTATTGATAAAAATTGCCGGATTATTTTCACCACCGCTTTTGACGAATACGCTTTGGAAGGCTTCAAAGTCAATGCGCTGGATTATTTGCTGAAACCGTTTAACTATCCGGAATTCTTGACGGCGGCGAATCGTGCTTTGGAATGGTTTGAGATGAAGTGCACGGCTGCGGAAACTGACTGCATTACAGATAAATACATCTTTGTCCGTTCGGAATACAGGCTGATAAAAGTCGCGTTGGAGGACATCGTTTGCTTTGAGGGCTTGAAAGATTACGTGAAAATCAGGATTAAGGGAAATAACAAACCGATAATGAGCCTATTAAGTCTCAAATCCCTGCAATTGTCGCTTCCGCGAAATCATTTCATGCGCGTCCACAGGTCGTTCATCATCTCGCTGAAAGAAATTCAAACGGTTGAAACCAACCGTATCATTATGAGTAATAAAACGGGTATCACCCTTGCCGAACAGTACAAAGTGGATTTTCAGCATTTTATTGCCCAAAACTCCTTATCTTAGATTTTTTCTTCGATACATTTCCCATATCATTTGTAAATATCGCTCAATCGTCTATGTTCGCTTTTGGAAACAGATAATTCCAGTATCACAATTCCATTGCAATCAATTTATTTTTGAGTGGATTAGCATACATTTCCAGTAATTTCACTGTCAGGAAATTGATATCCTTATTGGGAATATCAATTTTGTCTAATTGTTTGTCAATATAATGCTCGAAAGCAGTCCGTTCGTTCGGCGTGTAATTGTGCGCAAAGCGGGTTTCGCCTTCGAGCTTGTCAAAAGCCATATAGTTGACCGAGTAAATGGAGTAATTTCGGTGTATTTCACTGTCAATCAGTTTACCCACTTGGGCTGCCTGCGTGTTTCTGTCCATATTGGGAGAAATGGCGTCAATCTTTGTGTTAATCGGTGTTCCCAGCTGCAATTTCACAGTTCCTTTAAAACCGAAAATACCGGTTTGCATGTTTAGCAAGTCATCATTTTTCTGTTTTTTATAATCTGGATCATCGCGTTTCATCTGAAATTCTTTCGCTTTCAGGTAATCACATGGGTCGTATTCGTAAGAAAACGACAAAGGAATAATATTCAGGGATTTAATATTTTCAAGAAAATGATGTTCTCCGCCTAAGTTCAACATTTTCAGCAAACTGTCCTGAGTTCGGTCGTTTGCGTCCTTCGCCCGTCCTTCGCGTTGAGAAATCCAGACGGAGCTTTTTTTCTCTTTAATCACATAGTGAATATAGCCAGACAAACGTTTGGAGGCTTCCAGTATTTGCCGCGCAGAGACGCCCCGCTGAACGATAAAGCTTTTATTGATGCGTACCAAATCCTTGATCCATGGGAAAATCAGCAAATTATCACCAATAGCAATTTCCGTAGAATCAAATCCGGCGCGCAGTATCAGGATGTTAAAAAATGCAGCGTCGAGGATAATGTCGCGGTGATTGGAGATGAATATCGCAGGGTTTTCAGCGGAAACCCGTTCCAAGCCGTCGATGGACAGGCCGGAAGTCGTACGGTCGGCTATTCCGAACAAAGCCGGACAAACCAGCTTGATCTGGAAATCGTAGGTAGTTTTGCATGACCGCATTAATCTCGAAAATTCATTAAAATCAACATCAGGAAGCGCATATTCAATGGCGGCTCTGAAATACTTTTCGCCCAGCAGCCGTTCCACAGCTTCAGGAAATTCAGCGCCTTTGATGGGGCTTATTTCATCGAAATCAGGATTGTACATCATTCTTTTATTAAAATTATCAATGTAAAACAACAAAAATTAGTTATCTGCATTTCAAGTGAATACTTTCTTCAATCACATCCGTCATTACAGTCTTCATAGATAGCCCTGCAGCTTTCACTTGTTGCGGAATAAAGCTGGTGGCCGTCATTCCCGGTGTAGTATTTACTTCTAACAAAAAAATGCCGGATTCCGCAAGGATGTAATCAATGCGAATAATACCTCTGCAATTCAGGATGTTGTAAATGGCCTGCGTGATTTGCTGAATGCGGTTCGCCAGTTCGTCGGGTATGCGTGCCGGCGTGATTTCTTCTGCTTTGCTGGCGTTATATTTTGCTTCGTAATCAAAAAAATCGTTTTTACTGATAACTTCCGTAATAGGGAAAACAACCTGTCTTTCAGCTGTTTGATAACATCCGCAAGTAACTTCCGTTCCGGCAATGAACTGTTCGGCAATCACCTCATCTCCTTCGGCAAAAGCAGTTGCGAAAGCAGGTTGAATTTCGTTTTCCTGCGTTACTTTTGTTGCTCCCAAACTCGAACCGCCTGCATTCGGTTTGACGAAACAGGGTAATCCAATTTTTTCAATCACGTCAGTGTTGCTGATTTGTTGTCCCTTACGCAACAGAAGCGATTCGGCTGTTTTTATTCCATACGCTTTCAGGTAGTGATTGCAGGTAAATTTGTTGAAAGTCAGCGCAGCAGCTAAAACTCCACAACATGTGTACGGGATTCCAATCATATCGAAATATCCCTGCAACAGTCCGTTTTCGCCGGGGGTTCCATGTATGGTGATATAAGCACAGTCGAACGATATTTTCCGGCTGCCGTCGTGAAAGGAGAAGTCGTTTTTGTCAATCGGGAATTTCTTTCCGTCAACATCCACTTCCCATGCGCCATTGCGGATAACGGCAATGAAACGGTTGTAGCGTGCGCTGTCAATAAAACTGTAAACGCCTTGTGCGCTCTGCATCGAGACTGTCCATTCC
>JAITHZ010000033.1 GCA_031279795.1 Bacteroidales bacterium | reverse complement strand
ACATTAACCCATAAAACCTTATTAATCAAATGATACAAGAATACGGAATCGGCGGTAACGAAGTAAAAATTGAAGCTTCGGAAGCCATCGCAGCAATTCCCGAAAACCGGACATTGCTGGTCGAAAAACTGACGGCGGACGAGCCTGTTAATCCCGAAGCGGTAACAGGCTTAACCACTGTAGAACAAGTTTTTGAACACTACAAGCCTCAGAAAGAGGTTGAGTTTCAAAACGAAGAAGGACAACCGGTAAAAGAAACCCTTTATTTTAATAATGTAGGCGATTTTGCTGTTAAGAACCTGACCGAACAAAGTCCTTTCCTGAAAGCGACTGCTACGGAAAAGGATTTTTACGAAAACCTGACCAAGCAATTGCGCAGCAATAAAGTATTGCAACGCGCACTGGAAAATCCCGAAAGCAAACAGGCATTTATCGCCGCTTTGCAGGAAATGGCGGCAGAGTTGTCGCAAACCGAAACGAAAACTGAAAATGTATAATCCTAAAAACAAAAATTATTATGGCAAAGGAAAATATACAAGGACAAGCGGGCGCAGAACTCAAAGGGTTTGGCTCGAAACAGGCAGAGGCAACTTCTTTTCAGGACGCGCTCTCCAAACTGGCACGCTTTGGCGGCTTTGACTTTATAGAAACGGCAGTAGAAGGCATCGCCTCCATGAATCCTGAACGTACAGCCCGCAAAAAGGCGTTTCTACTCGACGAAGACAAGAAAACCGCACGCACGGAATTGAAAAACAAAATCAATCTGTGGATTGATTTGCTGACCGATTCGCAAACCGTCAGCCAAATGCTTGAAAAAGCGCAGGAAAAAGCGCAAAACGTATCCAGACTGCTGTTTGAAAACCAACTGACGGCAGTAAATACGGTCAAAGAGTTGGAGCGTTCCTACCGCAACGTCATGCTGTTCTATAAAAATACGGAAACGGACAAACTGACCAATATTTCTATTGTCAATGCGTCTCCCGAACAAATTACCGATTTGGACAATTCGCGTTTTATAGACTATGTAGCCAACGAATTAAAACAAAACTACGACAAGTTGGATTTGCGTATGAATTACTCCCTTTTGGTGATTCCCGGCTATCTGGGCGGCAGCAAAATAATAGACAAATGGTCGAAAATAGCCTACGAAAATAAAGCAATGCTTTATACCGACTTTTTGGATTTAGATAAGCCCGACGACGTGGTGGATTTGTTCTTTACCGCTAACCTTGCCGGTGGCGACGCTTTCAAAGCCAACACTTGTATGGCTTGCAACTGGCTGGTAGGCAGAGGCAAATACAAAGAATTGGGCGAAACGGAAGACTTGCGGGTATCGCCCGCCGCCGCATTAGCCGGAAAGGTATATACCACACTGATGTCGCAAATCACGGCAGGGAAAAAATACGGCGGTATCAACGAAGTGGACAGCGTTGTATTTCCATTGAAAAAGAGTGAAATCTCGCAGTTGGACAAAATGGGATTAATCCCGATGGTGAACGAATACGGCAAAGTAATGGCGTTTTCGGGCAAAACCCTGTTCAACGGCGATAATCTGGGCTTGCAGACCTATTCGGTAGTGCGCGTTTTCGACTACATTATGAAAGTGCTGTTTGACTTCCTCAATCGCCGTGCCTTTGAAAATTGGAGCGGCAAAACAGAACGCGACCTGCGCGGTCAGATTATCAAATTTTTAGACAGCGTGCAGGGTCCCGACCGCCTGATTGAGAAATTCAAAATACAGCGTTTCGAGCGTGACCCAAACCAAAAAGACCGTATTTTCCTTGATATTTTCATTACGCCCTATTTTCCTGCCAAAAGTTTCGTTATCAAACTTGACGGCACAAAAGGCGAAGAAGAAAACAAATGGGATTCTTCGGTGGAACAGCAGTAGGCAGGAACAATGGAAGGCAAAGCGACTTTACGGCTGTATAATCCGGTAACGGCTCAATCCGACCGGTATGATGTGTATCACTGCGATTATTCGCTGGATAAGCAAGTGAGCAAAGCCGGAAATGTCGGCAGTGATGTATTGGCGGGAAACATTCGTGTTTTCCTGCCGGTATTACCCACCGGCGAACTGATGCGCTGGGTATTCGACTCACAAAAAAAGTTGAACGGCGAAATTACCGTCAATGACGCTTTGGAGGAAACATTGGAAAAAGTGGCTTTTGAAGAAGGGCGCTGCACCGGTTTCCGCCTTCATTACGAGCCGGGGAAATACATACACAATGTCGTTTTGTGCCTGACCATCAATGCGCAGCGAATGATTATCGGGAACGTGGAATACAACAATCCATTCAGGAAAAGGTAATGGGATTTTTTGACAGGATACGCAAAGGAAAACTGTTTTTCGGAAAAACCGAACCGCAGATAGTGGTGGAATTTCTATTCAAAGGCAAAAAGTATGTGCTTGAAGCATTTGATATGGATTTCGGACAGGATACCAACGCCAGAAATCAACCGGAGGGCGAGGTCAGTGGCGGCGTGATAACCTTTACGATAAGCGAGCCGCCCGATGAATGGCTGACGGCGTGGATGCTGAACCTCAACGAAAGGCGGGACGGCGAGTTTCGTTTCCTGATAAACAGTTATAAAATCACGGAAAGCGCGGCGTTGAATATTGCTTTCAAAGAGGCGGTCTGTGTCAGTTACCAGAAGGTTATCCACCCGGTCGGCGTTGGGCTTTTAACTACGCTGGTGATTTCACCCCGCTGGGTGAGGGTTGGAAATGAGGAGTTTGAGAATAGAGGGTAATATTTGTTTTTGCAAAAAAGTTATCATAATTTTACACCGTAAAACAGAAGATGGCACACAAAATTAAACTAATATTCGACGGCGAAGAAAGGGATATTTTATCTTTTTCGATGGATTATTTTCAGCCAAGCCGATTAGACCCGATAGGGATGTCGGCGGAAGATTTGTGCTTTTATAAAAGTTTGGGAGTAATACACAAAGATTATGTACAGCCAAAATTTGTTACACTGTACGATTTTAACCGGAATTTGCCCCTTGTTTCGCCGCCCAAAGATGCGCCGTTTGGTGGACTGTTTAACCTCATAATGGAATCGACAAACGATGACAATGTGTTTTACCACAGTTTGCAGACCACTCGCATTGCGCACGGCGTGCTGGAATTTTACAACGGCGATGAGGAAGATTTGCCTTTCCGCCGCGTAGAGTTTTGGGACAGTTTTGTGAGCGAACTCTCGGAAACGATGTCTTCAACGAGCAACAAACCGATGCTTTTACATTGTGTAATTTCGCCCGCTACCGTGCGGTTTAATAAAACGGTGGTGTTTCGGAAAAATTGGTGGGTGACGGATATTGATGATAAAACGAAGGTGTTTGAGAGGGAGGATAGAGAAAAAAACATTGTATCAGTACAGTGGATTGACGAAAACACACAAAAAGAAAGAAAACAAACACTATCTGATAAGTGGGTAAATTTAAGAATAGAAACAAAAGATTTTGAAAAGAATGATGAAATAAAAATCAATATCAAAGAAACAAATGGGAAAATTTTAGAAAAAGGAAAAACAGAAATAAGTATCACAGAAAAACGAGGGAAAGATGATGTTTTAATTGTAAAAAAAGCATTTAAGTTTAGCAAAGAAAATATTAATGTAAATAGAGAAGCCAAAGTTACCGCATATTGGGATGACAAAAATAAAGCAAGCGAGAATACGTTAAAAGAAAATAATGGTGGTATTTGGGGAGTGAAAAATTCGGATACAATAAAAGCGATGAATGACATTAAGAAAGTTTTTTCTAATGCACGATTTGCAGCGTTTAATGCTCTTATATTGATAGATGATCAGAATAATGAACGAATAGCAAATATTGATGAAGATGCAATAAAAAAAATATTGCAAAATAAGTTATTAAATGATGATGATAAGTTGGCAATAGAAATTGTTTCTAATACAATTAATTCAACAAAAAAACATCTGATAGAATTTTATGCAAACAGAGCAGAACTATTGTCAATAAAAGCATTACAATATTTGGTTAGTACAGAAACAAAAAAAGCGTGGTCAGAAAGAGGATGGAAAAATAATGCAACTATGTTATTCGGGAATCAAACTGCACCAATGAATGATGGTAGCATTTCTGCTGTTGTATTAGATTCTGAATTTCCAACAGACTATTATAATAGTCAAACAAAAAGTCAAACAAAAAATCCGGCAGGTATGTGTATTATTGTGCTTCACGAAATAATTGGACACGGACGCTCTTTATCTGTTGGTAGAGGCGATGCGAATCAACACGAAGATGCAATACTATTTGAAAATTTACTACTGAGAATTATGGGCTATCCTCACATTCAGAGAACGGGAGAAGACCACGGAACTAAAGTAAAATTATTCAATGCAAGTAAAAAACCGGAATTTAGATGAAAAATTACTATTCACATTCAAGAAAGTTATGAGATTCAATAAATTGATTATTTTTATTTTACCCATTTGTTCATTGGCAGGCTGTAGTGTAAGTAATATCTCATACAACAGAGATAGGATATTGAAAAACTATAGTCAGTATATTATATATTTGAATAACGAAAAAATCGCCCTTGATACAATATATCTGGATAAAAAAAACATACAATCTGTCGTATTGAATAAAAAAAAATTGGACATAAATATTGTGCAGAAAAATAAAAATGCAGAATATCTTTTATTGGCCAAAGTTTGCGCAGATTCGTCGTCTTGTGTAAATAATTGTAGATGTCTTATAATTATTGATGGTTGTCTGGTAAATGAAAAAACTAAAATAGAAAAAAATGCAGTTAAAGATATTAAATACTTATCTCCTGATAACACGATGACTTATAAACCTGTTTTATTAATTAGCGCAAATAATTAAATAATAGATATGAAAACCAAGTGCAGTATATTTTTTCTATTATCCAGTGTGTCATATATGATTTCAGCACAAGAAATCAATATACAATCATTAGAAAAAAGAAAATTAGCCATAGAGTATCAAGTAAATGCAGAATTGCTAACGGAATTAGAGAATGTTAAAGATTTATTGATAATTGGAGTGCCTATGTGTCAAATTGATTTGAAACGTAACAAAATATCATTAATGTTAGATTCTATTGTTAAGTTAATCATTAATTGACGGATAAAGACGTTTTAATTTTACTCTTGCATCTTTATTAGTGAACTGCCAGTTTATTGTAGCCTCTTTTGTGTTTCTTGCCTTTTGCCAGGCAGAGACTTCCGATTTCATTATTTCTATTGTGTTGATTTTCCTGTTCAAACACTGGCGATTAAGTATATGTAGCTCTATTTCAGCCATATTCAACCAACTGCCGTGCTTTGGAGTAAACACAAACTCGAACCGGTCTATCAGTCGTTTTGC
>JAITHZ010000204.1 GCA_031279795.1 Bacteroidales bacterium | reverse complement strand
AATAATGGTAGGCAATGCGGTTGTGTTTGCAATTAAGGCTTTAATACATAGCATCAAGCGAGATATTTCTCCGCCCGATGCAGTTTCTGCAACCGGCTGCAGAGGCATATTTTTATTTGCTGAAAACAAAAATTTGATTTCGTCCAGTCCATTTGCGCCTGGCATGTTTTTTCGTTCAAAATCAACTGTAAAGCGAATAGTTGGCATCCCGAGATAAGCCAGTTGTTCTTCCAGATTTTTTTCCAGCAGTTGGGCTGATTTTTTTCGGTTTTCTGAAATCTTTTCGCCTGATGCACGGAGCAGTGCCAGCTGATTTTCGGATCGTTTCCGAAGTATTTCGATTTGTTCGTCCAAATGTTCGACGGAATAGATTCTCTCCTTCAGGTTATGTTCGATGGCCAGCAGTTCGGCAACTGTCTGCACACGGTGTCGCTGTTGCAGTGAATAAATTTGGTTGAGGCGGTCGTTAATTTGCTGCAAGCGTTCCGGATCAAAATCAACTGATTCTGCTTTTGCGCAAGCTTCTGCCGCCAGGTCTTTCAATTCGATATAGCACGTTTCGATTCTTGCAGCGATTTCTTCACTCGACGGATATATTTTTGCAAGCGCAATGGCGGTCTGTGTTGTTTCTTTCAGCAATTGCAATATGCTGAACCCATCGCCAGAAAGCGTTTCACCGATTTTGCACATTCCTGATTTGATCTCTTCGGCATGTGTCAGCATATTGAACTCCTCTTCTAATTCAACTTGTTCATTTTCACTAAGTTTAACTTCTGTCAGCTGATTATATTGAAAGCGAAAATATTCTTCGTCGGCTTTGCTTTTTTCGGCTTGTACGATTAATTCATTCAGTTGATCCTCAATTGATCGATATGTCAAAAAGGTTGCTGAATATTCGGCGAGCAATGGTTGATGGTTCGATAAATCGTCGAGAGCGCGAAGCTGAAAACGACTGTCGGAAAGAAGTAAATTTTGATGTTGCGAATGAATATCAATCAATTGCGCAGCCAAATCTTTTAATACACTCAGCGAAACAGGCGTGTCGTTGATGAACGTTCGGGATTTGCCGGATGCAAGAACCTCGCGACGAAGCGAACATTGCCTGTAATAATCAATGTCGTTTTCTTCAAAAAATCCGGAGAAGCTGTAGGCCGAAATGTCGAAAGTGGCTTCAACAACACACTTTTCTGTACCGGGCTTGATGGATTTAACATCCGCCCGTTGCCCCAAAATCAGCGACAAAGCGCCAATGAGAATGGATTTTCCTGCACCGGTTTCGCCGGTAAGTACATAAAAACCCTTTCCCAGTTCGAGTTCCAGCTTGGAAATCAAAGCATAATTTTGGATGTACAAATCTGTCAACATTTATTGTTTCAGCAAATGGTCAATTTTTTCGATGTAATCAAGCGAGTCATCAATAAAAAATGCCAGTTCGGGAACAATCCGAAGCTGATGACGGATGCGTATGCCCAAATCGTGGCGTATCTGCCGAGTGTTGGCCTTGATTGTCTCCAACAGCGTTTCAGCCTTTTCCGAAGGAAAAATGCTGAGATAGAGTTTTGCCAGCGCCAAGTCTGGCGAAATCCGAACGGAGCTGACCGTTATCAGCGTTCCCTGCATTTGCTTTGCCTGCAATAAAAATAAGTCACTCAACTCTTTTTGTAACAGGCGACAGACCTTTTTCTGTCGGGTGTTTTCTTCCTGCATTATCTAAAACTGTTATCTCATATTGGTCGTTGCACAGCGTAATGCTGTAACGTAAAAACGGACGCAAAGGTAAACATTTTTTCCAACTATACATTTTCTATTATCTATTTTCTATTTTCAGCGAGTCGGTATATAAATTCAGTAAGGCGCAAATAGCCGAATGCGACGCACGCACAGCCGAACTTTGCGTTCCTGAGAAAAAATAACAACCGTAACGCCAGATAGGAGACCTGCAAAAACTACCATAATTCCCTGATCCATCAAATGCTACCATAAAACAACATCCGTCTCTATCACAGAGACGGATGTTTTGGAGGCTGCAAAGGTAATATTTTTATTTTTTCACCTGCATTTTTTGCATTATTTTTTTGCAAATAAAAAATAGTCTTCAACATAACTATCTGATAATACGCTCATTGAAATTTCTAAAAATCGAATTTCCAAACACCTCCATCAGTTGTATTTTCTCCGTTTTTTTCCATCCATCTTTCGTCGTTTTTCCCTCAAAATCCTCATTTTTAACATATATTCACTCTTTTTCTCCCAATTAACATTCTTATTATTAGCTAATTAACCCAAAACATCCGTCTCTGTGATAGAGACGGATAATCTGGAGACCAATCTGTAGCTAAACAATTGAAAATTAGCGCCAACCGGAGAAAATTCCTTTTTCCGGAGTCCCTAAGGAATAGTCTGAACTGTGATTTTAATGTGATTTTGCATGATTATTGTGATTGCTTGCTGGTCTTAACCTGCCGCGATTGTAGAGACGCACGGCGTGCGTCTCTACAATCGATGAACACAAAAAAACGGCGAAACAACATACAAATTTGCAATGCACAATATTCGGAAGACGCACGCCGTGCGTCTCTACATTGTTGCGGGGTTACGATGAAAAATAGAAACAAATAAAAATGTCGTCCGAAGCGGAAAATAACAAACGAATAGCGAAAAACACGCTGTTTCTGTATTTCAGGATGCTGATTACTATGGGCGTGAGTCTTTATACCTCCCGCATAGTGCTGGCGACGCTGGGCGTAGAGGATTACGGGATATACAATGTGGTGGGTGGGGTAGTTGCTTTGTTTGGAGTTTTAAATTCTTCATTGGCAGGCGCAACTCAACGGTTTTTGACCTTCCAGTTAGGAAAAAATGATTTTCCAGAACTCAAAAAGACTTTTTCAGCAGCATTAAACATACATGTTTTTCTGGCAATTGTAATTCTTATTTTAGCGGAAACCATCGGATTGTGGTTTTTTAAAACAAAAATAAACATTCCTGTTGAACGCGAATATGCAGCAATGTGGGTATATCACTTTTCGGTTTGTGCCGCCATACTGTCAATTGTTCAGGTACCTTATAATGCAAGCATCATAGCCCATGAACGGATGAATGTGTATGCATACCTGAGTATTGTCGATGTTGTCCTGATACTAATAATTGTATATTTGCTGAGTGTTGCAAATTTTGATAAATTAATTGTTTTCGCAGCTTTGATTTTGGCTGTACATCTC
>JAITHZ010000081.1 GCA_031279795.1 Bacteroidales bacterium | reverse complement strand
GATTTCATCCGGCCTTCGGGCAGTTCTACCATTCCGTAGGAAAAATGTATCAGGCTTTTACCCCATTCAAATCCCAGTTTGGTCAAAAGAACTGACAGAACTTGAAAATGATAATTTTGCTCATTTCCAACCACATAAATCATCTGGTCAATTGGATAATCGTCAAAGCGCTGTTTGGCAGTTCCGATGTCCTGCGTCATGTAAACCGAAGTACCGTCGGCGCGGAGCAACAACTTGTGGTCGAGGCCTTCGCCGGTAAGGTCGGCCCACACCGACTTGTCGTCTTTTTCGTAAAACAGACCTTTTTGCAGACCTTCCAGTATTTTTTTCTTTCCGTCGATGTAGGTCTTCGACTCGTAGTAAATTTTGTCGAAATCCACACCCAGTCGCCGGTAAGTTTCAGCAAATCCGGCATATACCCAATCGTTCATCCTCTCCCACAAGGTGATGGTTTCGCTGTCGCCGGCCTCCCACAAACGCAGCATCTCGCGAGCTTCAGCTATCAGCGCAGAGCGGGCTTCGGCTTCTTCAATGCTCATACCGTTTTGTTGCATTTCGGCCAGTTCCTGCTTGTAATGCTGGTCGAACAGCACATAGAAGTCGCCAACCAAGTGGTCGCCCTTTTTCATGGAACTTTCTGGCGTTGCGCCGTCGCCCCATTTTTTCCACGCCAGCATGGATTTGCAGATGTGAATGCCGCGATCGTTCACGATATTTGTTTTCACCACACGATTGCCTGTCGCCTTTTTTATCTCGGCCAGACTGTGTCCCAGCAGATTATTCCGGACATGTCCCAAATGCAGCGGCTTATTGGTGTTGGGCGACGAATATTCAATCATCACCAGCGGTGCGTTCGCGTCGGGTATTTGCGTGCCAACATGTTCGTCGTGATAAATAGCGTTCAGTTTGTCGAGCCATACTTCCGGTGCGACTGTCAGATTCAAGAATCCTTTGATGGTATTGAATTTGCTTATTTCCCTGCAATTGGCAAGCAGATAATTGCCGATTTCCTGTCCGGTTTGTTCGGGATTTTTTCGGGAAAATTTCAAAAATGGAAAAACGACTAATGTCAAATGTCCTTCAAATTCCTTTTTTGTTTTGGTTAACTGGATTTGACTTTTGGATATATCCGCCTGATAGCAAGCCGATAATGCTGCCTGTACTACAGTCGTAAGCTTTTGTTGAATGTTCATTTTGCAACAGTTTTAATTTTTTTTCGCAAAAGTACAAAAACGTCCACGAATTTTACCAGTCTGTTGAATTATTTTTTTTCTACAATAAATTTCCGATTTTAAAACCGATAAAAATTGTTCGTGGCAGCGCAGGTCCATAAATGTATGCAGGGTCGCGGTCAATCCCTTTGTCAAAGTCAGTCTGATACGAATTGAAAATGTTTTTCACACCTGCAAACCACTGAATGGTTATCTCGCCGGACACTCGCATATCGTACTGCAACCTTGCGCCGGCATCGAAAAACGGTCTGGAACGGCGCAATTCGCCGACAGCGCGCAATTCGCCTTCGGGCAGCGTTGCGCCGAAATAAGGAACAAGCATTTTACCCGTGTAATTGCCCGATAAGGAAAGGCAGAAGTTTTTCAGAAAATCCCAGTCGGCGGTAATAAAACCGTAGGCGTCGGGTGTGCGGAAAAAGCGTTTTTCGTTGAAATAGCCTGCTTCCTTGTAGCGGCTCGCCTGTGCTGTAAAGCCGCCATTCATGCTTAACTTACTGGAAATTGCCGCTTTCAATTCCAAATTTACTCCCTGTACCGTTGCGCCCTCTGTGGCATTGACACGGGTATAAATTACCGTGCCTTCGTCGTCGGGAGTCCCGATTTCATTGCGGAAAGGATTATGCAACTGTGTCACAAAGCCTTCGACAAGCAAGCCGAGATTGCATTTTCCGAGTTTTTTATTAAAGTCGAACGAAAGCGTAAAACTCGAACTGTTTTCCTGTTTCAAGTCGGCGGAATTTTCGTGCAGCACCTTACGCGAGCCGGAAGTTTCGATATGCAAATCTTCGTCGAAAATTTGTGGCGCACGGTAGCCGCGTGAATAAGCGGCGCGTATCTGCAATATTTTTGCAATATCGTACATCACAGTGGCGCGCGGGATAAATACAATGCCCGATTTGTTATCAAAAGGATAGCGACGGTCTTTAACTTCGTAACGCTCAAAACGTCCGCCTGCCGAAAGTTTCAGTTTATCGAAAAACTTTATTTCATACTGCGCAAAAACGCCGTAAGTGCTGAGCGACTGGTCGGAAACAATGGTGTTTTCGGTGTGTGGAATTTCAACAATTTTGCCGTCTTCAATCACTGCATTCTCATAGTCGGGATAACCTAATTTTTTGTCGGTAAGATAAGAGCCGGTATGTTCTACTCCGCCGATTAGCGATGAAGCAGAAAAATTTGCTTTATACTGCGCTCCCACGTTGTAAGTTTTGTCTTTTGTATTGCCATAATCGCTCAACGATTGGTTTGCACCGTAATACGAATCTCTGTCCAAAAACTGACCCGAAGCAAAAACCGAGAGCATATCGCTCGTGCGGAAATACTGCTCAAAAGTGAGTGCACCGGTTTTCATATCGTGCTGTACGGCTTCGGCTATGTCGCGTTCGTGTTTGGGATAATCCTGTTTGTTGCCGCCATCGCGATGTTCTCGTATATTAAAGAAATCGAAAATCAGCTTATTGCGAGACGAAAAGCGATGAAAGAGTCGCGCACCTAGAACGAGGTTTTTCATCGGTGCAATTTCCGAAAAAGCGTCACCGTTGGCATCATACATTTCGCGCTGCCTCATATTGCCAAACAGCGCCATCCCGCTGCGATAGTCGTCTGTAACGAGCGATGCGTTGAAATTGGCGTTGTAGTCGGGCGTAGTCGAAGCGCCAATAAGCGAAGTGTTAAAGCCCGCCTCAAACGAATTGCGTTGCGGTTCTCTCAATATCAGGTTTACTGTTCCGGCAATGGCATTCGAGCCGTAAAGCACCGAGCCGCCGCCGCGAACTACTTCGATGCGTTCGAGCATATTGGCAGGGATGAGTTCAAGTCCATATACTCCGGCTAATCCGCTGAAAACAGGACGACTGTTGATAAGAATCTGCGAATAGTTACCTTCCATTCCGTTCATACGGATTTGCGAAAAACCACAATTCTGACAGTCGTTTTCGTAGCGCAAGCCGGTGCAAAAATTCAATCCTTCGCCCAGTACGGTTGATTGTGTATTTTCAAGCATTTTTATTCCGATAGTATTGACTACTATCGGCGCTTCAGTTCTGATTTGCTTACTGCGACCTGCACTGACCACTACCTCTTGAAGATTCAAAGCATCTTCTTTTACCGTAAAATTGATTTCTTGCGTTTCGTCTCTGCGCATAATTACAGTTTTTTCCTGCGGTTCGTAACCTACGCCCTGTACTGCAATAACAGTTTCGCCTTCGGGCAGGTTTTTGAACGAGTAATGCCCCGAAGCGTCTGTAACTGTGCCGAGCGTAGTGTTTTTGATATACACAGACATATATGGGATATGATCGCCTTTCGTATCAACAATATGACCGAAAATATTTGCATCGCTCATGATTGATTTTTGAGCGAATGCAATGTTAATAGAACATAACAGGCATAAGAAAATATATATTGATTTGTACATTGTTGTTGTTATTTTTTGTTATACAATATGATTTGCACTCTCACTCTGCGAACACGCCAAAGCATTCGTCGAACGAGAGATTATTTATTAAAAAAGAAAGATAAATTGCCGGTAAAATAATATGTATCAGCAAAAAGGAGGGGCGCGAAGCGGGCAATAAATATGTTCGCAATAATAAATTTTTTCAGAGACAAATGTCGTAATATTTTCTAACAGTTTCCTGAAAACCGTAACGGAATTATCAGCAATAATATCGGGCAATGTGTTGTAATGCGTAAGATTATCTATCAGCACATAATCAGTAGCACTGTGTTGATGAGGTGTTTTTGGGAATGGGTGCGCGTGAGTAACAAGTTTGCCATTAATTGTATGTGTGTGCATACAGAAAACACAAACCGACCAGTAAGACAAAAACAGCGTCAGCAGAAAAACTGCTGATATTGATTTTAACTTATAGATGGTAGTCATTGTCATTAATTTTACGATCAAATTCTGCGCAAAGGTAAGGTAATTTTTCCACCCGTGCAATCCTCATTAATAGGGATTTTTCGTGGGTTTTTCATGGAGAATGTCGAATCTCCTCGAAAGTATTCATTTCCAAGAGAACTTTTAAAATTATTTACATTTTTAATTTGTTTTAAATTTAAATGATATTTTTGCCAGTTCTTCATTTGCCTGAACGATTTTCTTTTTCAGGTTGTCTTTGTACGTTGTCAGTTTTTGCTGAAGTGTTATGTCGCTGGTTGCCAGAATCTGCACCGACAAAATAGCGGCGTTCAGCGCTCCGTTGATACCGACAGTTGCTACGGGTATTCCCGGAGGCATTTGCACAATAGCCAGCAATGCGTCTAGTCCGCCCAGCGAAGCATTGACCGGAACACCAATTACCGGCACGGTCGTCATTGCAGCAATTACGCCGGGTAAATGAGCTGCCATTCCTGCAGCGGCGATGATAACCTTGATTCCGCGCGGAGCAGTATTTCGGGCAAATTGTTCCACTTCGGCAGGAGTACGGTGTGCCGACAGTGCGTTTATTTCAAATGGAATTTCAAATTCATCCAGCAAGGCGGCTGCCTTTTCCATCACGGGCAGGTCGGAAGCGCTGCCCATGATGATGCTTATTGTTGGATTCATGCTCTCATTCGGTTACATGAATCAACGCCCTGTATGCTTCGGCAGTCAGAAGACTTGCTTTTTCAGCTTCGTTGGCAATGCGCGTCCGGATAATCCATCCCTCGCCATACGGATCTTGATTTACCAGTTCCGGCTGGTCTTCCAGCGCCGGATTGATGTCGAGTATCTGGCCGGAAAGCGGTAAAAACAGGCTGTTTACAGCTTTCACAGCTTCGATTACGCCAAATACATCTGCCTGATTCAGTGTTTCTCCAAGCGTATCAACCTCAACGAAAACAATTTCACCTAATTCGTTTTGTGCGTAGTCGGTTATTCCAACATATGCCTCATGTCCTTCGATACGAACCCATTCATGTTCATTTGTGTAAAGTAAATTTTCTGGAAAATTCATTTTTTTGTTTCTTTTAAATTAAATTAGAAAAATAATAGCTATTCTAAATATGTATATCCATAGAGTCCTGAACGGTAATTCGATAAAAATTCTCGGCCTTCTTCCACTGATATTGCACCTTCCGTGACTGAGGAAGTTACCCAGGATTCAACGGTACGCACCATTTGTTTATGGTTGTACTGAACATAATCAAGCACTTCGGCAATTGTTTCACCGTCAATTACTTTGTCGATTTCATATCTATCTTTGTAAACGCTGACATGTACGGCATTTGTATCGCCAAACAGGTTGTGGAGGTCACCCAGAATTTCTTGGTAAGCGCCCACCAAAAAGACGGCAATATAATAGGGTTCATCTTTGCTCAGTGTATGCACTGGCAAGTGATAGGAGAAATTCCGAACAGAGATGAAATTGTCTATTTTACCGTCGGAATCGCAGGTGACATCTTGCAAAGTCGCCGTTCGGTCGGGCTTTTCGCACAATCGCGAAATGGGCATGATTGGGAAAATCTGGTCAATAGCCCAAGAATCAGGCAGCGACTGAAAGAGCGAGAAATTGCAAAAATATTTATCGGCCAGCATTTTAGATACTTTTTTCAATTCTTCGGGCGCATGTTTTGTTTCGACGGCAATTTGCTGCACTTCGCGGGCAATCGACCAGAAAAGGCGTTCCACCTGCGCGCGGGTGCGCAAATCCAACAGTCCAAGACTGAACAGATCCAGCGCTTCTTCGCGGATTTGCAGCGAATCGTGCCAGGTTTCCAACACACGCGGCTGGTTCAGGTTGTCCCACAGTTCGTAGAGTTCCTGCACAAGTTCGTGCACATCATCGCCCAGCGTATCGTTTTCATTCCAAGCCGGCAGCGAAGTAGTTTCAAGCACTTCAAAGACAAGCACCGAGTGATGTGCCGCCAGCGATCGTCCCGATTCGGTGATGATGTTCGGGTGTGGTATGTTATTTTTGGTGCAGGCATCCACCAGTGTCGCAATGGAATCGTTAACGTATTCCTGTATGGAGTAGTTCATGCTGCTTTCGCGTGACGAACGGGTTCCGTCATAATCGACGCCCAGTCCGCCGCCAATGTCAACAAATTCGATATTGAAGTTCAGGTTACTGAGTTGCACAAAGAATTGAGATGCTTCTCTGAGCGCATTTTTAATATGCCTGATTTTCGTGATTTGACTGCCGATGTGGAAATGAATCAGCTTCAGGCAGTCGCTCATGTTGTTTTTGTCCAGAAAATCCAGAGCTTCCAGCAATTCGCTGGAATTGAGTCCGAACTTGCTAACGTCGCCTCCCGATTCTTCCCATTTTCCGCTACCGGCGCTGGCTAATTTGATGCGGATACCGATGTTGGCTTTCATTCCCAGCCGAGTAGAAATATCGGCAATGAGTTTCAATTCATTCAGTTTTTCAACGACCAGGAAAATTCGTTTGCCCATTTTTTGCGCCAGCAAGGCCAATTCGATATAATCCTTGTCTTTGTATCCGTTGCAGATAATCAGGGAATCGGCGGCGTTAATGGCCAGCACTGCATGAAGTTCGGGTTTGGAACCGGCTTCCAGACCGATGTTAAAGCGTTTCCCATGATTGACTATCTCCTCCACCACCGGTCGCATCTGGTTGACCTTAATTGGATAGATGATGTGGTTATTGGCCTCGTAACCATATTCTTCTGCCGCCAGTTTAAAACAGTTTGAAATTTTTTCAATTCTGTTGTCCAAAATATCGGGAAACCGTATCAGGATTGGCGCACTGACATCACGCAGCTGAAGTTTGTTCATCAAATCATTCAAATCAACATCTACACACCCTCTTTTAGGCGTTACTACCACATTTCCCTTTTCATTGATAGAAAAATAATTCAATCCCCATCCATTGATGTTGTACAATTCGGCTGAATCCTCAACGCGCCATTTTCTCATTTCCTGCTCTGTAACAAATTTAATATAATATTAGTTATTATCTCCTTATAATTTGGGCTGGCAAAGGTAGATATTCATTGGGAAATAACCAAATTATTTGAGAAAAAAGGTGTTTCAACTTGTCAATCCGGTAGTTGGTTCGTATTGTTCGACGATTCGAGTATTTGAAAATATACCCGCGCAAAACGATTCGATTTAGCAATTCCCACACAAACAGAAATAATATTCGTAATTCATAATATTCATAATTGGAAACTCGCAGCTTCCAACTTTTCTTTCAAAAAGCGTCCGGTATGGGATTTACTGCATGCGGCGACTTCTTCCGGCGTTCCGGTGCAGACAAGATATCCCCCATTTTCGCCGCCTTCCGGCCCCATGTCAATAATATGGTCGGCACATTTGATAACATCCATGTTATGTTCTACAATCAGGAGTGTATGGCCACGTGCAATCAGTTCGTCAAAAGCTTTGAGTAAGGTTTTGATGTCGTGAAAATGCAATCCGGTAGTTGGTTCGTCAAAAATAAAAAATACAGGCGACTGCCGTTCCGTACCGAGAAACGACGCCAGTTTCACCCGCTGGTTTTCGCCGCCAGAGAGCGTCGATGACGTCTGCCCCAGCTTGATGTATCCCAGCCCGACTCGTTGCAAAGACATGAGACGTTTTACGATATTCTTTTCAACGGCTGTTTTTCCGTTCTGGAAAAATGAAATGGCGTCGTTTACCGTCATTTCAAGCACATCGTAAATGTTTCTGTTTTGATATTCCACCTCCAGGATGTCGCGTTTGAAGCGGTGTCCATGGCAGGATTCGCACGTCAGCCTGATGTCGGCCATAAACTGCATTTCAACCAGGATGAGGCCTTCGCCCTTACATTCTTCGCAACGTCCGCCTTCTATATTGAAAGAAAAATGCGACGGCGTGTATCCCATTTGCTTTGCCAGTGGCTGGTCGGAAAACAGTTTGCGGATTTCGTCGTATGCCTTGATGTAGGTAACCGGATTGGAGCGTGTTGAGCGTCCTATCGGATTTTGGTCAATAAATTCTACACTTTTAATCAGGTGCAAGTCGCCGGAGAGGGTAGAAAAATCATCGTTTTCGCGGGTTGAGTCGCAGCGCTTTTTCAGGCCACTGTACAGCGCCTGTTGCACAAGCGACGATTTTCCAGAACCGCTGACGCCGGTCACTACAGTCATCACATTCAGCGGAAAGCGCACGGAAATAGCTTTCAGGTTGTTTTCGCACACACCGTTTACTTGCAAATAATTGCTCCATTTTCGGCGCATCGCCGGAACCGGAATATTTTCCCGTCCAATCAGGTAGTCGACCGTGTAGGATTTGTGTTCAGATTTTATGCCGTCGATTTCGTTTGCCAGAATTGGTGCGATTTCTCCCTCGTAAACAACCTCTCCGCCCAGCGAACCGGCATCCGGTCCGATGTCGATAATGTAGTCGGCTGCGCGGATAATTTCTTCGTCGTGTTCCACAACGACCACTGTGTTTCCCAAATCGCGCAGTTGCAGCAATACGTTGATCAATCGTCCCGTGTCGCGGGAGTGTAATCCAATGCTCGGTTCATCGAGGATGTAGAGCGACCCCACCAGACTGCTGCCCAATGAAGTAGCCAGATTGATTCGCTGACTTTCTCCTCCAGACAGTGTCGAAGATAAACGGTCGAGTGTCAAATATCCAAGTCCAACGTCGCATAGAAACCGCAGGCGATTGTTAATTTCCAGCAGCAAACGAGCGGCAATTTGCGCATCCTGCTTTGGCAGCGTTAAGTTTTTAAAAAACAGTAATATGTCGGAAATAGACAGCAATGTCAGTTCGGAAATGGCCTTGCCGTCAACTTTCACATGTTGCGCCTGTGGTTTCAGCCGCCCGCCGCTACATGTGGGACAGTTGGTTTTCCCACGGTAACGCGCCGACATCATCCGATATTGTATCTTGTGGTGATTTTCTTCCAGAAATTTAAAAAAATCGCGAATACCTTGAAAATAAGGTGTTCCATTCCACAGCATATCCCGCTGCTCTTTGGTCAATTGGTAATAAGGCGTGTGAATGGGAAACTCTGCTCGTTCGGCGTTTTGTACCAGTTCGTGCTTCCATTCGCCCATTTTATCGCCCCGCCAGCAAACAACGGCATCGTCATACACCGACCGGTTTTTGTCGGGAACAACCAGTTCTTCGTCAATCCCGATAACCTTCCCAAAGCCTTCGCACCTATGACATGCGCCCGATGGACTGTTGAAGTTGAACATCAAGTCGTTTGGTTCTTCAAACACGATGCCGTCGGCCTCAAATCGGTTGGTAAAATGATGTATTTCTGTCCCGTTTTCCGAATAAAATTTCAGAATACATTCGCCCATGCCTTCATAAAACGCCGTCTGAACGGAATCTGCCATACGCGAAAGCACATCCTTTTCCCGTCCGACCGTCATCCGGTCAATCAGCAACAAGACGTCTTCCTGCGAAATAGTCTGTTGCGCCAGCACGTCTTCGATACGCAATATTTCGCCGTTCATGTCCAGGCGCGAAAATCCTTCTTTCTGCAACATGTCAAGCTGCTCGTGGAAGTCGCGGTCTTCGTGAACATGCGGCTTGGTCAACACAGAAAACCGGATTCCGTCGGGATACCTCAACATGCAATCAACCACGTCGCTTACCTGATGTTTTTGTACCAACTGCCCCGAAACAGGCGAATATGTTTTCCCCACACGGGCATACAACAACCGGAGGTAATCGTAAATTTCGGTAGAAGTACCTACCGTTGAGCGCGGATTTCGTGTATTCACTTTTTGTTCAATGGCAATAGCCGGCGGAATCCCTTTTATGAAATCGGTTTCCGGTTTGCTCATTTTCCCAAGAAACTGGCGAGCGTACGACGACAGACTCTCGACATACCTCCGTTGCCCTTCGGCATACAGCGTGTCGAAAGCCAGCGACGATTTCCCCGAACCGGACAGCCCTGTTATGACGACAAATTTATTGCGCGGAATTTCTACGTTGATATTTTTCAGGTTATTAACACGAGCTCCTTTTATAATAATGTTCTTTTTTTTCTTCATAAAAATAGTACCGGATTCACTAATCCCTAAATAAGTTTTTTTTCAGCCATTTTCACCTTGTCGAAGCGAAAATCGGTGATGATTTCCTGCATGAATGACCGGATAGTGTCGTTTTGTAAATTACCGATACTGCCTTCGTGCGTGTGTTCAACGGTTTTGGCGGGGTGGAAATTTCCGGATTCGATATCAAGGCCGATTTTTTTATAGGCGTCGCGAAATGGCATGCCCGCAAGCACTAAGCGGTTGACCTCTTCCACGCTGAAAATGGCAGTATAGTTGTCATCATCCAGAATATGTTCATTTACTGTAATTTTTTCCATCATGGAAGCAGTCATCAGCAAACAATCGTTCAGTTCGTCGAACAAAGGCAGGAAAATTTCCTTAATTATTTGCAAATCACGAAAATAACCAGAAGGGAGATTATTGGTAATTGCCATGATTTGTTGCGGTGCGGATTGAATTTTGTTGCATTTAGCCCTCACCAGTTCAAATACATCTGGATTTTTTTTGTGTGGCATGATACTTGAACCGGTTGTAAATTCGGCAGCGAGCTTGATGAATCCGAAATTCTGGCTGTTGAACATACAGGCGTCGCAAGCGAGTTTGGCTACCGTAGCTGCAATTCCAGCCAGTGCGAGCGCTACTGTTCGTTCCATTTTTCCGCGTCCCATTTGCGCGTAGATTACGTTGTAGTTTATTCCGTCGAAACCGAGTAATTCGGCAGTACGCTGGCGCTTAAGCGGAAACGACGAGCCGTAGCCAGCTGCCGAACCTAATGGATTCCGGTTACAAATCCGGTAACTTCCCAGCAGCAGTTGCATGTCGTCGACCAAGCTTTCGGCGTATGCGCCAAACCACAGCCCGAACGATGATGGCATAGCTATTTGCATGTGAGTGTAACCCGGCATCAACACGTCTTTGTAGCGGTCGCTCTGCGCGATCAGCGTCTCAAACAGCCGGAGAACGGAATCGGCTATCTCCCTGATTTTTGCGCGAGTAAAAAGTTTCAGATCAAGCAGAACCTGATCGTTACGCGAACGTCCACTGTGGATTTTTTTCCCAGTATCTCCGAGTTTTTGTGTCAGAAGGAGTTCTACCTGCGAATGAATATCCTCAATATGCTCTTCGATAGTAAAGTCTCCATTTTCAATTGATTGATAGATGTTTTTCAGTTCCGACAGCAGCAACGGCAGTTCCTGTTTTTCAATCAAACCGATTTCTTCCAGCATCGTGCAGTGCGCCATTGAGCCAAGCACGTCGTATTTTGCAAGATATAAGTCCATCTCTCGGTCGCGCCCAATAGTAAAGTGTTCAACTTTTTGATTGATGGTACTGTTTTTATCCCAAATTTTATACATAGTTATAATAAATAAATATTTTCAACACATCAATTTATGATGCACGGCGAAGGTTAAGCTATTGTTACTGTTAGCGGTTGAACGTGGCAGCAAACATGTCAGCAATTCGGTTCATCACGTCCTGCAATGGCTTGGAAACAAAGGGCTTGACAACTGGATTTAGTTCAGCGTATGCTACGAGTTGAAATGCAGTAGTTTTTTCCTGCAACCGGTTAAGCAACACATTAAGCACCAGATTTACAGGTGTATTTTCGGCAACAAAGGTAACGCTTTCTACCGGAATTCGTTCGGTGATTCGGAATGTTATTTGTCCGAAAGAAACGACCGATACGGAAAAACTGTCGGGTGTGTATTCCAAATTCTGAAACAAATCTGGGATGTTTCCGTCAAAACGTCCCAGATTCGATAAGTCCGATAAAAACTCAAACAGTTCTTCGGGGCTTTTGTTGATGCATGTTTGCTTGCTTTCAAATGTGGTCATGTTTGTATTTATTTCTGTTGCCAGTTGGCTGGATTTTTTTTCCATTCGTTCAACGTATCAAGGTCAATTTCCGAGATATAATTAATGCGGAGCGCTTCTTCCAGTACAACCTCATATCGGCAAAGCGCTGTCAGCGAAAGCATTGCCTCTTTAAATGCTTTTTCGGCTACACTCATGCTGTACGTGAAAATCGCCATCATGCCCAGCACTTCGCCACCGTTTTGGCGGATGACTTCAACAGCCTTGAGGCTGCTCCCGCCAGTCGAAATCAGGTCTTCAATAACAACGACTTTTTGTTTCGGTATTAGGTCGCCCTCTATCAGATTTTCCAGACCATGGTCTTTTGGTGCAGAACGCACATAAATAAACGGCAATCCCAATTCTTCGGCCACCAGTGCGCCTTGCGCTATTGCGCCTGTGGCAACGCCAGCAATCACTTCTGTATCAGGATATTTTTCTCTGATGAGGCGACACAGTTCCAGCTTGATGAAGTTCCGCACGATTGGGTACGAAAGCGTTTTCCTGTTATCGCAATATATGGGAGACTTCCAGCCAGAAGCCCAAATAAACGGATTATTTGGCTGAAGTTTTACGGCCTTGATTTTCAATAATTTTGCTGCAAGTAATTTTTCTACCTTCGTCATTGTTTTTCGAGAGTAATAAAAAGTGATAATTCCTAAAACGGTGCAAAATTAGTTGAACTTATTGGAAATTCCAAGTATGATGAATAAAAAATAAAAATTGTCATTGTTAATCAGGTGTATATACTGGCGAGTATTTACTTTTTTTCCACTATCGCGACACGGCGGGCAAACAGAAATCGTGCTTTCCAATAAGTAGATGCGTTGTAAATTTCCTCATGTACGCCTTTTCCTGTGGATGCGTGGATAATGCTGATTTTTCCCGATTTGATCGCAGTTACCAGCGCTACATGTCCTACTTTTTTACTGCGGGTATTGCGTCCTTTAAAAAACATTAAATCGCCAGGCCGTACCTTTTTCAGCGATACCGCACGTCCGGTTTTTGCCTGCATAGCCGATGCTGGCGAAAGTGTTATGCCTGCTGCCTTTTTATATATGTATGAAATAAAACCGGAACAGTCGAAACCTGTTTCGGGCGTTTTCCCTCCATAACGGTATTTGACGCCCTGTAGCTCACGTGCATAAGAGAGGATATTTTCAGCATCTTTTTTGCTGACAGACAGTTGGTTATTCCGTGTTGCAGTGCAACATGTCAGCATAAATAAAAATGTAAACAACTGCAAAATGACAGTTAGTTGACAAAGTCCTTTCTTCAACAAATTGTATAATATCAGTAATTCGCACATAAGAAGATTACATTATTATCTCTGTTACTCTTAGCAAAAATAGTTAGCAAATATATAAATCATTGTAATGAATTCCCACTTTTTCAACAATAATTGTAATAAAATATGGTATTTTAATTATAATTTTATCACTGAATATCAGCACAAAACGTATTTTATACGTTTATATATTTAATTTTTCAACAATAAAATAAAACTTTTTATACCAATTAATTGTACATTTTTATACCTTTGCAAACAGTTTATTAGCAGGAAGAAAGTATTGAAGATTTAACAAAATATTTTCACGCAAAACGAACTTTTTTCAGAACAGGTTGTTGTTTATACAAACAATTGTTTAATAATTTAAGGTTTCTACGATTTTTAATTTTTAATTTTTAATATATATTTGGAGGGTTTAAATGAAAACTATTTATGATATTATGTTATCACTCCCAATGTTTCAGGGAATTGAGCGGCAAAAGTTGATTCAAATTCTTGAAAAGGTGTCAATCAGATTTGAAAAGTACCAACCAGGCGATTTTATTGTCAAAGCTGGTGACGAATGCAAGCAGCTTGTTTTCCTTTTGAATGGAAGTGTTTCACTGGAAATAGTCGATAAGTCGAAAAAATTCGCCATTTCCGAAAAGTTGAGCAAACAAATGGCGCTGTTTCCTGCAAATCTGTTTGGCCGTCAGACACAGTACCCAGCCTCGGTGGTAGCGATTGATGAAGTTTCAACCATGTCTATCAGTAAAGTTCAGACGATGTCTTTGATGAAAAGCGACGATGTCTTTCTGCTCAATTTTCTGAACATTGTTTCAATCCGTTACCAGCAGACGGTCGATATTGT